>JBIICJ010000039.1:0-14150 GCA_044238965.1 Micavibrio sp.
GACAATGTATCGGAAGATCACATCAGTGTTGATCGATTAAAAAAAGCAGATGAAATTAAATTGACGAATTCAATTTGGAAACGACGTAGCGCTATTTTAATTTAGGCAGCACGAACCGCGTCAATCATGGCATTTACCAATACCTGACGTTCGGCAATATTTGCGCGCTCAAAATCTGTGGTGGCAACAGATAAATCTTCGCCCAAATGTTTCAATTCTTGTTCTAATTTTTCGGCATTTAATTTTGATACTTCGAAGGCTTGTTCCGCCAAAATCGTGCAATGGTCCGCACCAATATCAGCAAAGCCGCCCGCTACGAAAATGCGTTCTTTAACGCCGTTATCAGATGTTTCGATGGTTACAACACCCGCACGCATAGATACAACAAGCGCCATGTGTCCCGCACGCACACCCACATCACCCATATCACCTGGTAATGTCACTTGCCATGCAGGCGCAGACACCAATTTTCGTTCAGGTGATACAAGTTCAAATTGGAATGTTGTGGCAAGGTCAGCCATGGCGTTTTGTCCTTATTCCTTTTGTATCAATTACGCAGCTTCAGCCGCCATTTTTTTCGCTTTGTCGATCGCCTGGTCGATTGAACCTACCATATAGAATGCAGATTCAGGCAAGTGATCCAATTCACCATCAACAATCATGCGAAAGCCCTTAATGGTATCTTCGAGTGATACGAACACGCCAGGAGAACCTGTGAAAACTTCTGCCACGTGGAATGGTTGTGACAAGAAACGTTGGATCTTACGCGCACGCGCAACAACCAATTTATCGTCTTCAGATAATTCATCCATACCCAAGATCGCGATAATGTCTTGGAGTGCTTTGTATGTTTGCAATGTTTTTTGAACATCAGTTGCACATTTATAATGCGCATCACCCACAACGCGTGGATCCAAAATACGTGATGTTGAATCAAGTGGATCAACCGCAGGATAAATACCCAATTCCGCAATTTGACGTGACAAAACGGTGGTCGCATCAAGGTGTGAGAATGTGGTTGCAGGCGCAGGGTCGGTCAAGTCATCCGCAGGAACGTAAACGGCCTGAACAGATGTAATCGAACCTTTGTTTGTTGATGTAATGCGTTCTTGTAATGCACCCATGTCGGTTGCCAATGTTGGTTGGTAACCCACGGCCGATGGAATACGACCAAGCAAGGCCGATACTTCCGCGCCCGCTTGGGTGAAACGGAACACGTTATCCATGAAGAATAAAACGTCTTGGCCTTCTTGGTCACGGAAATATTCCGCCATGGTCAAACCTGTTAAGGCAACGCGTGCACGCGCGCCTGGGGGTTCATTCATTTGACCATAGATCAAAGCCGCTTTTGATTTTTGTGAATCACCAGGAACGATAACGCCCGATTCAATCATCTCATGATACAAATCATTTCCTTCACGTGTACGTTCACCAACGCCCGCGAATACAGATACACCACCATGTTGTTTTGCGATGTTATTGATCAATTCCATGATGGTCACGGTTTTACCAACGCCCGCACCACCGAACAAACCGATTTTACCACCCTTGGCATATGGACACATAAGGTCGATAACTTTGATACCTGTTACTAATTGTTCGGTTTCAGTTGCTTGGTCTGTGAATGATGGTGCCGCGCGGTGAATTGGATAATGTTTTTTTGCATTAACGACACCACGTTCATCAATTGGTTGACCGATAACGTCCAAAATACGACCTAAAACCTCAGGGCCGACAGGAACAGAAATTGGCGCGCCTGTATCAAGCACTTCGGCGCCGCGCACCAAACCATCGGTTGAATCCATCGCGATACAACGCACGGTGTTTTCACCCAAATGTTGTGCCACTTCCATCACAAGTGTTTTGCCTTCGTTTTGGGTTGTAACCGCATTTAAAATCGCAGGTACATTGCCATCAACGAATTGTACGTCAACTACCGCGCCCAATACTTGTGAAATTTTTCCGTTTGCCATTTTCGTTTCCTCTTTTTCAATCAAAAAATTTGTTATAAAGCTTCCGCACCTGAAATGATTTCAATCAATTCTTTGGTAATTTGTGCCTGACGGGCACGGTTATATACCAAGCTCAATTTCTTAATCATATCGCCAGCATTACGGGTTGAATTATCCATTGCCTGCATACGAGCGGCTTGTTCGCCTGCGGCGCTGTCCAATAACGCGCGGAATACTTGCACCGAAATATTTTTCGGCAATAATTTTTCCAAAATGGTTTCTTCATCTGGCTCATACGAATAAGGTGATGAAGCTTTTACTTCGTCCACTTCTGCGTTCTTTTTATTTTGGTTTGATACAGCTGGCGCAGGAACTTTGAATGGGATTAATTGTTGTACAATTGGCTTTTGTGTAAGCACCGATACGAATTGGTTATAAATCATGGTGCACACATCAAATTTATCCGCGCCAAATTCACGCATGATGATATCAGATACAGATTGCGCTTCGGCAAAATTCACAACGGTTTTTGCACCGATACCTGAAATATTATCAATGATCATTGATCCAAATTCGCGTTTTAAAATATCGCGCGCCTTGCGACCAACACAAACGATACTCACTTCTTTTTGATCAGCGATCAAATCGCGAATTTGAACACGCGCAAAACGCAAAAGATTTGCATTAAACCCGCCACACAAACCACGATCAGATGTCACAACAATTACCAAATGTTTTTGGTCATTGCCTGTACCAACCAATAATTTCGGGCCTGTATTACCAGTCACATTTGCGGCGACGCGTGCCAGCATATCACCCATTGCACGCGCATAAGGTTGTGATGCCTCAGCTTGGTCTTGGGCTTTTTTCAATTTCGATGCAGCCACCATTTTCATGGCAGACGTAATCTTCCGTGTTGATTTCACAGAAGTGATACGATCACGATATTGGCGCAATGAAGGCATGTGCTGTTATCCCGTATCCGTTGAAATTACGCCGCTAATTTCGCGGTGTAACCATTGGTGAAGTTTTCTAAGAACGTGCTGATTTCTTTTTCAAGATCTTTATCAAGCGCTTTCTTGGTGCGGATTTGTTCCAAAATGCCTGCACCTGCACCGCGTAATGTTGCCAACAAATCAGCTTCATATGCGTTCACAGAATTAACAGGAACTTTATCCAAATAACCACGTGTGCCTGCGAACAAAACAACCACTTGTTCTTCAACCGCGAGCGGTGAGTATTGTGGTTGTTTGAGCAATTGTGTCAAACGGGCGCCGCGTGCGAGCAATTTTTGTGTTGACGCATCAAGGTCAGATGCAAATTGCGCGAACGCTTCCATTTCACGATATTGCGCGAGTTCCAATTTGATTGTACCCGCAACTTGTTTCATCGCCTTAATCTGCGCCGCAGATCCCACGCGTGATACCGACAAACCAACGTTAATCGCAGGGCGGATACCTTTGTAGAACAAAGCGGTTTCAAGGAAGATCTGACCATCGGTAATCGAAATCACGTTGGTTGGAATATATGCAGATACGTCACCACCTTGGGTTTCGATCACTGGCAATGCGGTTAATGAACCCGCGCCATTTGCATCAGATAATTTCGCCGCACGTTCCAAAAGACGTGAGTGAATATAGAATACGTCACCTGGGTACGCTTCACGACCTGGTGGACGACGAAGCAATAATGACATTTGACGATATGCCACAGCTTGTTTTGATAAATCATCATAAACCGCTAACGCATGCATGCCGTTATCACGGAAATATTCACCCATCGCGCAACCTGTATAAGGCGCAAGGAATTGCATTGGCGCAGGATCAGATGCGGTTGCCGCAACAACGATTGAATATTCCATCGCGCCCGCTTCTTCTAATTCTTTGACCAATTTAACAACCGTAGAACGTTTTTGACCGATAGCAACATACACGCAATATAATTTATCTTTTTCGCTTGCGCCTTTGTTCACATTTTTTTGGTTGATGATCGCATCAAGCGCAACCGCAGTTTTACCTGTTTGACGGTCACCAATGATCAATTCACGTTGACCGCGACCCACAGGCACAAGCGCATCAAGCGCTTTCAAACCTGTTTGCATTGGCTCATGCACAGATTTACGTGGGATAATGCCAGGCGCTTTGACTTCAACGCGGCGGAATTCTTTTGTACCCAACGGGCCCTTGCCATCGATCGGGTTACCCAAACCATCAACAACGCGACCGAGCAATTCTTTCCCAACGGGAACTTGCACGATTTCGCCCGTACGTTTGACGATATCGCCTTCTTTGATGTAACGGTCATCACCGAAAATAACCACACCAACGTTATCGGATTCAAGGTTGAGCGCCATGCCTTTGATACCGCCTGGGAATTCAACCATCTCACCCGCGCGCACTTGGTCAAGACCATAAACACGAGCAACACCGTCACCAACGGATAACACTTGACCCACTTCGGCAACGCTAGCTTGCGCTCCAAATTCGGCGATCTGTTTAACAAGAATGTCAGAAATTTCTGCAGCGCGGATTTCCATGATTAAGCAACCTCTTTGTGTGATTGGTTTTGATTTGAATTTGATTGTAAAGTTTGTTTGAGACGATCAAGTTTTGATTTCACGGTGTCATCGACCAACTGCGATCCCACAGTAACCATCATACCGCCAAGCAATGTTGGATCGACGGTGATATTTAAATGTGCATCAAGACCGAGTGATTGTTTCAATCCTGCCTTTAATGCGTTTTGTTGTTCGGATGATAAAGCATGCGCGGTGCGAACGATCGCTTCCACTTCGCCGCGATTTGTCGCACAGATTTTTAAAACTTGTTTAGCGATATTGCCCAATGATGATAAACGACCATTTTGCGCGAGTACGCCCAAAAATTTTTGGGTGACGGCATGAAATTGCGCTGTGGATGATAAAGCTGTAACAAGACCTTGCATCGCCTTGCGCCCCATCAAAGGTGATGACAATGTGCGCGCTAATTCTGGTGACGATATTAACATCGCCACAATGTCACGCATATCTTGTTCAACAACAGGAATCGATTGGGCTTGATCCGCCACCTTTAACAAGGCCTGAGCGTATCGTGTAGAAACTTGGGCAGAAGACGAGGATTTTGCCACGTCAGGTGTCCTTTCTGGATTGGCGAATTATGGGGTTCACCTATGTTTTAGGGTTGGCGTTGAAGTATCACGTGGGAATTGTAAAATCAAGTCCTAATCCACGGTTTTTCACCAATATTTAATTGGCGCAAACCAAGCATAGCCCCCCAGCATAAAATATGCTGAAATCAACTTAAATAAGACCAAATGCGCAACATAGATCCATAGCGTGTTACGCCCCGCAAATTGTAAAAGTTTGTTTTTCTGCCCATAAAATTCCATTGGCGCGAATCGCCATAACAAGATCCCGATAGGAATAAGCCCTATTGCCAGAGCAAGAGCTTGGAATGCCATAAAATTAAACACCACTACTTGGCTTATGAAGTACAATATAATTGCACCGATCCATATAGGTTTAGCCCATATATTCCCCTCACGAATGGAATAACCACCCAACGCCAATACCATTGCCGCGGCGCCATATTCGACCACCATCATGCTCGGCCAATAGATAAGAGTCAAAACAAAAGCCATTGTAATCATTGATTCTTTTGAAATCATGATATTGCGGGCAATCCAATCAATTGTCAGGCGAATGATTAAAAAAGTTGCCAAAATTGTGACGGGGAATATCGCCCCGCCTGTAATAAGGTTGGTCATGGTAACCACCAAAACCCCTACCCATAACGGCCAACCAATATCACGCGAGCGAGCATACCCGATTAAAAAACACCAAATCGGTACGCATAACCGCCCAATCACGCGGAACCACAATTCATCGGGGAAAAAGTAAAACCCCACATGGTCAACCAGCATCAACACCAATGCCAAAACCTTCAAAAGGTCATAATTGGTTACATAAGTAGATGTTTTTGTTGACATAATCGTTTTTAATTTGCTAGGGTCTGCGGGCATGAGTTATAGCCCCGTCGCCACCATAGATGGAATTGAGTTCCACCCGCAAGCGTCAAATGTGGGTATTGTCACCGATTATTCTAAATTTCTTGAAAATATTCCTAACCCTGAACTAAGCGCGACTATCTGGCGCCGCGCCCTTCGCCGTCAAGAATATATAGATGTGTTTAACAACGCATCAGGCGCGCGTGATTTGATTCACGATGTAAATGAAAATATTCTGACCGCATCAATTATTCCTCACTCAAATGGATTGCTAAGATATTTATATAAATCAAAAGAAAGTGGGAAAGTTATCGATTTGAAAGAAGGTCGATTTATAGATTTTTTTGATCACGCCCCTTTTTTAAAGGACGATATTGAATTTGCAGTTCGTAACCTTCTTACAAAAAATCATAACGCCATCATCATCCAATTCTTAAATGAATACCCTGATCAAAGACGACAAAATCCAAATAATGAAACGCATTATTTTCACATTGATAAAAGACCAACCTTTTATATCCAAATCGGCGGCGCGGGTTTAGAATTTACAAATGCTATTGCAAATTATCGGATGAAACCGACAATACCCGTTGGTTTTGGTGAGGATGATTTATCAACAATACATATAGCTCCCAGCATTGACGAAAATAATGTTAAACCCAATGAAATCGGCACTTTAAAACCTGCTGATTTAATGCATTTCAATGGATGGGCGTCTGGACGTGCGCTCGTTCACCGTGCACCACTTGAATCTGCCGTTAAACGAGAGGGTCGTTTAGCCATTAGTATTTATCCAGCCTAATTAAAACTCTGTGGATCAATATCAACGGTAATCTTTATTGATGATGGTGCTTTAAATTCACCAATCCATGATTGCATATATTTTGATAAATCCAATTTCTTATCGGCTTGCACCAATAATCGATACCGATATTTTCCGCGAATGCGGTACATCGGCGCGGGCGCAGGGCCGAGCACCTTCACGCCATCGACATTCGGAATTTGTTTGACCAATTGCATGGCGGTGTCTTTGACAATATGTTCTTTGACGCCCGTAATAATGACTCCCGCCAAACGGCCATAAGGCGGCATGTTCGCACGTTCCCGTTGCTCACTTTCCATCAGCATAAAATCAGCGCGGTTATTATCTTTTAACAGTTTCATGACCGCGTGATCAGGATTAAATGTTTGAATAAATACATTACCAGATTTGGCTTCGCGCCCTGCCCGACCTGATACCTGATGTAATAATTGGAACGTGCGTTCACTCGCGCGCAGATCACTTCCCGCCAATCCTAAATCACCATCAACCACAGTCACATGCGTTAATTGCGGCATATGATGCCCCTTTGCCACAATTTGCGTGCCAATAATGATATCAACTTCACCTTTTGCAATTTGATTTAACGCGGTTTCAATTTTTGCGGGCGTATCGGTGACATCTGATGCCAATAATAATGTACGCGCCTCAGGTATCGCCTCATGTACTTCCTCGGCGATACGTTCAATGCCAGGACCGCAGGCGGTTAAACTATCCTCTGCGTCACATGATGGGCATTTTTTGGGTAGGGCCGATTCATATCCGCAATGATGACATGATAATTTTTTCTGTGCGCGATGCTCCACCAACCACGCCGTACATCGAGGACATTCCACACGATGCCCGCAGGTACGGCAAATCGTCAATGGTGCATACCCACGTCGATTTAAAAATAATAATGATTGCTCACTGCGTGATAAAACATCTTTCAGCATATCAATTACGCGCGGTGCGAGGAATTTATTGCGCGCAGGTTTATCACGTTTTAAATCAATAATATCAATGCTTGGTAATGTTACATCATGATAGCGCGTCGGCAATAATATATGCTGATATTTTCCCGTCCATACATTATGCATGGTTTCCAATGATGGCGTTGCCGATGCCAAGATGATTGGAATTTGTTCGGCGTGCGCGCGAAGCACAGCCATATCACGCGCGTGATAAATAACGCCCTCTTCCTGTTTATATGATGCATCATGTTCTTCATCGACAACAATTACGCCCAATGATTGAAATGGTAAAAACAATGAAGACCGTGCACCGATGACAACGCGCACTTCACCTTTGGCAACGCCCATCCATAATTGTTTGCGTTGCGCGGGGGTAATGGATGAATGCCACAAATATGGCTTCACCCCAAACCGTTCTTCAAACCGTTTCATAAACGCATTTGATAATGCAATTTCGGGCAATAAAATAAGGGCTTGCTGACCTTCCTTAATCGCGGTGGCAATCGCTTCGAAATAAACTTCGGTTTTGCCCGAACCCGTCACACCATCCAATAAAAATGGTTTATATCCACCTTGTTGTACATGGAGCGATAATAATTTTGCCGCCGCAAATTGATCATCATTCAACGCACGCTTTAAATGATCAGGTTTTGGCGTACGAAATAATATTGGTTTTTTGGGCGCGCGTTTGCGCTCGATGAAATCAATTGAAAATCCTAATTTCAATACTGCGCCCTTATCGGCAAAATTATAATGCGCCATTTTTTCGATGAATGTGCGATGCGCCTTGGTGAGTGGCGGCACTGATATCACCGATATAATCTCTTTGATTTTCGCGTGCGGTGTTTCGGGTGGGTTTTCTGACCACACGACACCTTGAATTTTTCGCCCCATTAACGGAATGGTCACAACCGTGCCCATATCACAGGGCATTCCATGCGGAATGGCGTAATCAAACGCTTTATCCACCGCGGTTGCGGGTAAAATCTGCACAATTCGGGCTTGATTTTCGGTCATCTTAACGTCAATATGCCCCCCATCACCCCAAAACACAATAAAGCTTTAAGGACAACACCCATGAAATTTTTTGTTGATACAGCCGACATTAACGATATTAAAGATTTAGCCTCCACAGGCTTGCTTGATGGCGTTACCACCAACCCATCATTGATCATGAAATCGGGCAAAGATTTTATCCCTCTCATCGAAGAAATTTGTTCGATCGTCGAAGGCCCTGTGAGCGCGGAAGTGGCATCAACTGATTTTGACACCATGTTAAAAGAAGGTTTGCATTTGGCAAAGATCGCAAAAAATGTTGCGGTGAAAGTTCCACTTACCCAAGATGGTTTGAAAGTATGTAAACATTTGTCTGATAAAGGCACGATGGTGAATGTGACATTATGTTTTTCTGCAGCGCAGGCAATTCTCGCCGCCAAAGCGGGCGCGACATTCGTATCACCTTTTGTAGGACGTTTGGATGATATCGGCCAAGATGGTTTAAATTTAATTGCCGAAATTGTTGAAATTTATAATAACTATCCTGATTTCGAAACCGAAGTATTAGTCGCATCAGTGCGTAACCCGATCCACATTACGGAATCGGCAAAATTAGGCGCACATGTGGCAACATGTCCACCATCAGTTATTCGTCAATTATATAGCCACCCACTCACCGACAAGGGTCTCGCGGCATTTGTTGAGGACTGGAAAAAAACAGGCCAAAAAATTATTTAATTACAGACATCATCAAATTTTGTGATATTCTAAGGGGGCTATGTCAGAACATTCGCCCCCTTTATCATCTCCACAATCTTTGTCTGCCGATGCCGTGTTGCAATGGCTAAAGGATAACCCCAATTTTTTATCAAAATATCCCGAAGCAATTGATCTGCTTGCGCCACCTGCCTCGGTCGAAGGTCGTAAGATTGCTGATTTTCAATCTTATATGATTGAACGATTAAAAGCGGATAAAACCGAGGCGATTGAAACCGCGCGCGGCATTGTTGAAACCGCCCGTAATAACATGAATAACCAAACACGCATTCATCGCGCCGTATTACGATTACTCGAAGCAAACGATTTTGATGAATTCGTGCAAGTCATTACCAATGATTTAACGGCATTATTGGATGTTGATATCACCACATTAGTGATTGAAACAAATGGTCGCGAGATTCCACATATTCACACGAACGGCATTCGCATAGTTCCCGAAGGCACATTAAATAAATGGATGCAGGGTAAAAATACATTATTGCAAAATGATATTGGTGGAATCGAAGCGATTTATGGCGCCGGCGCGACATTGGTACGATCACAAGCCTTGGTACGTATCGATATTTCCATGCAAACACCGCCATGCATTGTGGCGTTCGGGTCACGCGACCCGCAATTATTTCAACCTCATCAAGGCATAGAATTAGTTTCATTCCTCGCCCGTGTTATTGAACGACAGTTCCGCTCATGGCTGCTGGTACCATTATAACCGCCCCCACCTATTGCGCGGGTGATTTACAAAACTGCCTTCAAAAATGGCATAACTATCTACGCTTTGAAAAAAATATGTCGCCGCACAGTGTGCGCGCTTATTCGAATGACGTCCATTCATTTTTATCATTCTTTGCCGATCATAACGCGCGCGAAATTTCCATCAATGATGTGGCAAATGCTGAATTGCGCGATTTTCGTGCATGGATGTCGCGCCTGTCGATGAATGAACAATCATCATCGTCACGCGCGCGCACATTATCAGGTTTAAAAAATTTTTTCACATGGGCAGATAAAACAGGTTTGTTTCACAACCCCGCCATTCGATTATTACGCACACCAAAACAGGGCAAAAAATTACCCAAAGCATTAGAACAAACGCAAACCGAACGGTTATTATTAGAGCCCGCAACCGATTGGATATCACATCGCAACCGCGCGTTATTTTATTTACTCTATGGATGCGGATTGCGTATCCAAGAAGCCTTAGATTTAAATTTATCCGATCTGCCACGCGATGGATTTTTGCGCGTCATGGGAAAAGGCCGTAAAGAACGCCAAGTGCCTGTGCTCGATATTGTTTCAAAATCAGTTGATGAGTATATAGAACATTATCCCCTACCTCGTGAACCGCAATCACCATTGTTTGTGGGCGAAAGATCGGAACGATTACACCAAGGCGTTGCACAAAAAATTATGCGTGATATGCGCGGTATGTTAAACCTGCCTGAAACCGCAACACCGCACGCGCTTCGTCACAGCTTTGCGACGCACCTATTACAAAACGGCGCAAATTTGCGTGAGATCCAAGAATTATTGGGGCATAGCTCACTCAGCACAACGCAACGTTATACCGATGTGAATGCGGCAGAATTAATCAAGATACATAAAGCCGCGCATCCCAGAGGGCGATCAAGTGGGCGCGACCGCAATCAATAATAATCATTACATATGAACGGCTCTGCCCAATACTGCCAATGCCGCTTCTTTCACTGCTTCTTCCAATGTGGGGTGCGCGTGACATGTGCGGGCGATATCTTCGGATGATGCACCAAATTCCATGGCGATACCGCATTCTGCAATTAATGTTCCCGCCTCGGGACCAATAATATGAACGCCCAATACTTTGTCGGTACGTGCATCTGCCAAAATTTTGACAAATCCATCTGTACATCCCATCGCACGCGCGCGACCATTAGCTGAAAATGGGAATTTACCAACTTTATAATTCACGCCATTTTGTTTTAATTGTTCTTCGGTTTGCCCGATTTGCGCTACCTCTGGCCATGTGTACACAACGCCAGGAATCAAATTATAATCAATATGGCCTGATTGACCTGCAATCATTTCTGCCAATACCACTCCCTCTTCTTCGGCTTTATGCGCGAGCATCGGCCCCGCGATCACATCACCAATTGCATAGATACCTTTGATATTCGATTCAAAATGATGATTGACCTTTATACGTCCACGCTCGTCACGCTCAACACCAACCGCATCAAGCCCCAAACCATCTGTGTACGCTTTGCGACCGACAGCCATCAACACGATGTCGGCATGTAATGTTTCTTGCGCACCGCCCGCAGCAGGCTCAACAACAACGCTCACGCCTTTTGAATCGGGCGTCGCGCTTAACACTTTCGCGCTTAATTTAAATTCCAAACCTTGCTTGCCCAAGATTTTCTGCGCCTCTTTGGAAATTTCGCCATCCATGCCCGCTAAAATACGATCCATATACTCAACAACGGTAACTTTTGTGCCCAATCGGTTCCAGACCGTACCCATCTCAAGCCCAATCACACCACCGCCAATGACAATCATTGATGTCGGCACCGATTTTAATTCGAGCGCGCCTGTCGATGATACAATTTTATCTTCGTCAATTTTGATGTTGGGCAGGCTGATCACATCTGACCCTGTCGCAATCACAATATGTTTTGCAATATATGTTTTGCCGTCAACATCAACAGTGTTCGGCGCAGTGATCTTACCAAAACCTTTGAGCCAATCGACTTTGTTTTTCTTAAACAAAAATTCGATACCTTTTGTGTTGGCGTCGACGACTTTATTTTTGTGCCCCATCATACCAGGTAAATCGAGTTTTAGATCACCAATGATCACGCCCATGTCTTTGAGTTTATGACCTGCCTCATGATATTTTTCGGATGCACTTAATAATGCCTTTGATGGAATGCACCCCACGTTCAAACATGTGCCGCCCAATGTATCGCGTTTTTCAACGCAAGCCACTTTCAAACCCAATTGCGCCGCGCGAATGGCGCCAACATAGCCACCAGGGCCGCCGCCGATTACGATTACATCATAAGATTGTTCAGACATGGAGATTTCCTTGAATTACGTTGAGACAAGGCTAAAATATAGCCTCACCCCTCCGAAATCAAGGATGAAATAAGGGGCAATTACCCAAAGCGCGGGGTAAACGGAAAGCCTAATTCACGCGCATATCCCGCCGCAACGCGTTCATCATCAATGATTCTATCTGCGAATGTTTGTGGGAAGTTTGCTGGCATAGCGGCGTTACGGAACAGACTTTTTGCAGTTAACGCGGTTAATTGATTCAATCGATCAATCAAGTCAAATGCCTCTTTTGCAGAATTTACAACAAATAATGATCTGTATTTTTCAATATTTGCAAAATCTGTTTCAACTGTTTTCTTAAACATCTTTAGAAGATCATTATAAAATCCGCCCTCATTTATAATAATTAATGGATGAATGGGATGATCTTCATTCTCATACCGCATCATATCATTGACGGCTAAAACTTCCATGGCCTCATCCAATGTACCAACACCGCCTGGGATAATAATGGTGGCTTGCGCTGATTCAATCATTTCAGCCTTACGGTGGTGAAGCTTATCCACGACAACAGTCTCTGGATCTAATTGACCTGACATAGTTGCAAAAGCTTTTGTGATAACAGGCTTTAATTTTGCGCCTTTGCGTTGCGCATTCGATGCCACAATCCCCATTAATCCAATTTCACCACCACCAAACACAAGATCATATCCGCGTTCACCCAAAATACTTCCAGTTCCACGTGCTAGTGATCGAAACCATGTTTCATTCCCGTCACTAGATCCCATACAGACAAACACTTTTTTAATATTAAAATGAGGTTCAGAGGACTTATTCTTCTGGGGCATATAACACCTTTAACGCAGCTAATTGAGTTTAGAATATTATAAAGCTTTTATAAATCAAAATAATATGAAAATGCAACTGTTTTTTTCTTAATTTTTGTGTTAATTTTCAAAACCATGACCAAATCTCACGTTACAGGCATCGGCAACGCCAATATCGACATTGTTGATCATATTGATCAAGCATTTTTAAACCGTTTCGATATGCAAAAATCCCATTGTGTGTACATTGATCAAACCCGTTTGACCGAAATGAAGGCCGCCCTACCCCATCATAAATTAATTCCTGGCGGTGCAGTTGCGAACACAATTCATTGCCTGCGCGCACTTGGTCTTGATGTGTCTTTCCAAGGTATTGTCGTTGATGATGCCGAGGGGCGTTTGTTTAAACAAGATTTATCCGAAAACAATATTCGGGATTTTGTTCATATCACCGATGCTACCGATATTGGCACCACACAAATTTTTTGTTTAATTACAGATGATGGTGACCGTAGTTTTGCATCCTATGATGGCATTGCCCGTAGTTTAGAATTTAAACATTTAAATATAAATGCCATTCAAGATGCATCTATCACATATTTTGATGGATATACTTTATATTCACCATCCGCAAAAGATGCTTTAAACAAAGCTGTCGATATTGCGCAGACCCATAAAAAAATGACTGCGTTTAATCCTGCTGGGTTATCTATTATTCAATCATTTCCTGAGGAGATAAAATTATTTAGCCAACGATGCGATGTTCTGCTGTGCAATTTAACCGAAG
>JBIICJ010000098.1:0-3709 GCA_044238965.1 Micavibrio sp.
AAGGGCCCTGTCACGCGTTTGGTATGTGACATGACATCAAAGGGTGATGTTCGTGCGACAGTTAGCTTTGATAAAAACGCTGTTGATGCTTTGGGTGCAAAAGATGAGCATGTACCATTACAGGATTTAATGGGTGACGGGTATCTGGCCTTTACCGTAGATCAGGGCGAATTTGCCGAGCGTTATCAAGGAATTGTTGAATTACAAAATGATAGTTTAGAGCAAAGTATTCATCATTATTTTGAACAGAGTGAACAAATCAAAACATCGTTACGCTTGGCCATGTTAATGAACGATGATGGTAAATGGAGCGCGGGTGGTATTATGCTTCAACATCTGCCAAATCATGACAAAATTCCGCAAGATGCAAAACCAAAAGATGATGCATGGATGCGTGTTCAAATGTTATTGGCAACATGTAAGAATGATGAACTGCTCGATTCAAAGTTACACGATAACACTTTGTTATATCGATTATTTCATGAAGAAGGCGTGCGCGTTTATCCATCACAAAAAATTACCAAGGGATGTCGTTGCAATATGCCGCGGATTTTGGGTATCTTGAAATCATTAAGCGATGAGGAAAAGAAAGATACAATTGTTGATGGTAAGATTGTTATAAATTGCGAATTTTGTAACAAGGACTTTGAATTTAAGCCTGAAGATATTGCTTAAATTAACTCATAAAGATAAAAGAAAAGGCGGGAAAAACTCCCGCCCTTTTTTATTTTGTATGATCACCTTTAATTATTTTTCAAAGGTGATTTCGGTGCGGCGATTTGCAGGCTCACGTACACCATCTGGTGTTTGAACCATCAATTCGCTTTCACCGCGGCTTTGTACGTCAAGCATTTGTGCATTCACGCCGCGTGAGATTAGTGATTCACGAACAGCATTGGCGCGTTTCATGCCTAAACGTTCATTGTATTTATTTGAGCCTGAGGTATCAGCATGACCTGTAACTACAACACGTGATAATTGTTGGCGATTAATTTCTTGTGCCGCGCTATCGACAACGCTGTTCCCGCCACCATCAACTTGTGATGAGTCAAAATCAAAGAACACGATGTATTTCGCATCAGCCGCTGCCATAGGTGTTGTTGGCGGCGCCATTGCTGTTACAGGTGCCATGATATCGGCAGGTGGTGGTGCAATTTCAGGAGCGGATGCCATGGGTGTGCCGCCCAATTGATTTAACAAGTTAAAGAATTCAGATTTACAGGTAACATTACCTGGCTTGTTCCAATATTTTTCTTGTTGTTCAATCCAGCAATCATATTTTGCTTGCGCGGCTGCTGCGATTTGTGGGTTTTGTTCGCGTGCGCCACGATCAAGAGCAGCCATCAAACCATTACGGGCTGGCGCCAATTCATCAATATGTTCAGGGCGTACGTTCCAATCAGCAATTGGTTCAGGAAGAACAACTTCACCTTTGGCGGCGGTCAAACCTTTGCGTGCAAAGTGAAGGCTGTCTGGATAATCCATGTCTTTGTTTTGAAGGGTATTTGCGTATGAGCGATATTCAGTGGTCAAAGCTTGGGCAAAGGGGCTGCCAACAGCTTGGGTTTGGTTAAGTGCCTCAACTTCGGAATGGCTACGGAAACCACAAGCAGATAATGTGAGTGAGGCAGAAGCCAAAAGAACGGCAAGGGTCAAGCCACGTGAAAATTTCATTTTAATACTCCATATGATGTTGAGGTGAGTTTTGTAAACTCTTGAACCAGTACACTTATACTCCATGCTCTTGTTTTGGCAAGACTTTATATAACTCGCCACTTTTGAAGGGAATTGAGGATAGGGAATAAAATGGTGAAATATATCCTTGACTTTTGATGCTGCAATGAACAATACTCCGTCCACTTCGCCATTCAACGTTTTCATAAATGTGTTTATACGGCAAGTCAAAAACAAGAAAAATTGTTTTATTTCAATAATTTAACTGAGGAGTGTCCGAATTCATGCAAAAGCCATTAGCTAATCTAAAAGTTGCCATCTTACTCGCCAACGGATTTAACGAAACTGAAATGACCACATTTCAACGTGCCGTGTTAGAGGCGGGTGCAAATCCACGTATTATTAGTGTTGAAAATGGGTTGGCAAATGGCTGGCAAGGGACAGCATGGGGACACTATTTTGCGGTTGATTGTCCATTGCCCGACGCTTTAGCCGCAGATTTTGATGTATTGGTAATTCCTGGTGGTCAGCGCAGCCTTGATAAATTAAAATTAACCGCGCACACACGTCGTTTTATTGGTGGTTTCTTGGCAGCGCAAAAACCAATAGCAGTAATTGGTGATGCGGTTCAATTGTTGGTACACACAGGCCAGATTAATGGCGTGATGGTGACTGGCCCTGAAACATTAAAAGATCAAGTAACAGCCGCGGGTGGTGTATGGTCAGATAATTCACCAACAATTCATTACAGCCTTGTGACATGGAATAACATTAGTGAAAATATCAAAGAAATGGCTGACGCGTTTGTTCAGTTTGTGGCAGATCAAAAATCTGTTCAAAACGAAGATATGGTGAAAGCCGCTTAATTCAAGTCAAGGATTAATAATATGCGCGCGGATATTGAATCAATAAAATCTGAAATTGAATACGCATTGTCATTACTGCGGAGGCATCTTTGACTGGGATGTTGCTTGTCTTCGTCTTGAGGAATTAAACGCGTTATCCGAAGATCCGAATTTGTGGAATAATCCACCCAAGGCGCAGGCCTTGATGCGTGAAAAAAATAAACTTGAACTTCAAATTAATTCAGTTAAATCGATGCAAAATAATTTGCGTGATCAAATTGAATTGATTGAAATGGGTGAAGCAGAAGGTGATGCAGACATTGTTGCCGAAGCCGAAAAAAATCTCAACGACCTCAAAAAAGAAGCCGCAAAATTACAATTGCAATCGTTATTATCAGGCGAGGCTGATGGCAATGATGCTTATCTCGAAATCAATGCGGGGGCAGGTGGAACTGAATCATGTGATTGGGCAAGTATCTTGTTCCGTATGTACACACGCTGGGCGGAACAACATGGTTATAAACTCTCATTAATTGATCGCAATGATGGTGATGAGGCGGGTATTAAATCTGTGACCGTGCAAATTTCTGGCGCAGATGCGTATGGATGGTTGAAATCAGAATCTGGTGTTCATCGTTTGGTGCGCATTTCGCCATTTGATTCGAATGCGCGCCGTCACACATCATTTTGCTCTGTGCATGTGTCACCCGTTGTTGATGAAACAATCGATATTGAAATTTTAGATAAAGATTTGAAAGTTGATACCTATCGCGCGAGTGGATCGGGCGGTCAGCACGTCAACCGAACTGATTCGGCGGTACGTATTACGCACTTGCCATCGGGTATTGTTGTTGCGTGTCAAAATGAACGCTCACAACATAAAAACCGTGATCAGGCGATGGCTATGTTGCGTGCTAAAATGTACGAAGTTGAATTAAAGAAAAAAGAAATGGCCGCCGATGCGCAATATGACAGTAAAACCGATATCGGGTGGGGGCATCAAATTCGGTCTTATGTGTTACAACCATACCAAATGATCAAAGATTTGCGTACAGGTGTTGAGCGAACGGATGCGCACACTGTTTTGGATGGTGATTTGGATGATTATTTGCATGCATCATTAGCATCTAAAATATCGGGTACAGATACAATGAATATCAAGGATATTGATTAGGAGATAAACATGAGAA
>JBIICJ010000099.1:0-3691 GCA_044238965.1 Micavibrio sp.
ATTAAAGAGCACTTAATGGATGTTAGCTAATTAAGCGGTTTTTTTGAGGTCGGTGACGGTGACTTGCGGTTCGTCATCCTTCTCACCTGTATTGATATTTAATGATTTTAATTTACGGTGAAGTGCCGAACGTTCCATACCAATAAATTGCGCGGTTTTGGAAATATTACCGCTGAAACGTTGCACTTGGGATAATAAATATTCGCGTTCAAATACTTCGCGGGCTTCGCGGAGTGGCAGGCCGATTAAATCTGCACCCCATTCTGTTTTTAATGTTGATGGAATGGTGCCTGAAATTTCGGGCGGTAAATCTTCCACTTCAACCAATCCGCCTTGCTGTTTTGATCCCATGATCAATAACCATTCCACAAGGTTTTTCAATTGGCGTACATTGCCAGGCCAGTTGTAAGATTGTAATGCCAACATCGCGCTTGGTGAGAATTCACGTTTTGGCAATGCGTTTTGTTGTCCCAATTGGTCCATAAAACTATCAATTAAATGGGGAACATCTTCGAGACGTTGACGTAGCGGCGGAATCGCCACAGGCACAACATTTAAACGATAATATAAATCTTCGCGGAATTTATTGTCATTCATTGCCGCGCGCAAATCACGTGATGTTGAGGCAATGATACGCACATCAACTTTGATATGTTCGGATGACCCGACACGCATAAAGGTTTGATCTTGGAGAACGCGCACGATTTTGCTTTGTGTTTCAAGTGGCATATCGGCGACTTCATCAAGTAACAGCGTACCCGTATGTGCACGTTCTAAAACACCTGTATGGACAAGGCCATTTTCTTCGTAACCGAATAATTCTTGTTCCATACGTTGCGGGTTAATCGTGGCGCAATTGATTAAAATAAAAGGATTATTCGCACGTCCTGATTTTTTATGGATGGTGCGCGCGGTGATTTCTTTGCCTGCGCCAGACTCGCCTGTTAACAACACGCGGCTATTGGTTAAGGCCACGCGATCAAGGATAGATTGCAATTGTTGTGAGGCTTGTGATGTACCGCTTAAGGTAAATGGATTATCCGATTTCTTTTTTAAATCTTGATTTTCTATGCGCAATTGCGTTGTTTCCAATGCGCGATCAATCATCATCAACAAACGATCAGCCTTAAATGGTTTTTCAATGAAATCATACGCGCCTTGTTTTAATGCAGTGACGGCGGTTTCAATTGTGCCGTGACCTGAAATCATAATGACGGGCAAATACGGATGATCAACTTTGACTTGTTCTAAAATAGCGAGACCATCAAATTCACTGTTCTGTAACCATACGTCGAGAATAACAAGTGATGGTACGCGTTCAGTAATTTGCTCAAATGCTTGTTTGGCTGTGCCCGCTTGACGCGTTGTGTAACCTTCGTCTTCCAAAATACCCTGGATCAAATGACGGATATCCGCTTCATCATCGACAATTAAAATATCTTTTGCCATGTAAATTTATAAGTCCTGTTTTACGGGAAGCATGAGCACGATCTTCGCTCCACCCCACACTGCGACATTTTTGTCATTATTAAAGTCAGGTTGTGTGTCAAAAATAACACGCCCGCCATGATCTTCCATAATTTTCTTCACAATTGCAAGCCCTAAACCCGTGCCTTTCTCGCGCAAGGTCACATAAGGCTCGGTTAAGCTTTGTGGATCGATGTCTTTGGGAAGCCCTGCGCCTGTATCCGATGTAGTTATGTGAATATTCTGGTAATCAGGCGCATGGCGAATATCGATATTGATTGATCCCGATTTTTGCTCTGATTCTAAAATCGCGTTACCTGCATTACGGATCAAATTGGTGATGGCTTGGCGCAATTGGGCGGGATCACAGGTGATGGTCGTCGCCGAACCTGATAATGAAATATCCAATGTTGGGTATGCCGTTTTTTCCAGCACAATTAATTGATCAATCAGTGATTTAATTTCGGTCTGTTTCATTTTTGGTTCGGGCATACGCGCGAAATTTGAAAATTCTGTGACCATATTGCCAATATCATCAACATGGCGCGTGATGGTATCAATTAATTCATTGAAAATTTGTTGATCGGATTGAGGGATCGCAAATTGATATTTTCGTTTTAATCGTTCTGCCGATAATTGAATCGGCGTTAATGGGTTTTTGATTTCATGCGCAATGCGGCGGGCGACATCCGACCATGCGGCTTTGCGTTGGGCGGATTGCAAATCTGTAATATCATCAAATGTAATAATGAGGCCGTGTGATGATTCGCCCACTAATTCAACGGCTAAACGTAATAATAACATACGTTTTGTGCCATCGGGTAATGTAAATGGTAATTCCGTTTGTACGGGTTTGGATGGGCGATCAAATGCTAATTGCACATGCGGCAACAATTCGGGGAATAAATCTTCGATATGAGCACCAACCAAGGCGGCATGATCTTTCGATAAAATTTTGGCGGCGGCGTTGTTGGCGAGGGTTATAATATTTTTGTCGTCTAAACTTAAGATACCTGAACTTACTCCTGCCAACACGGTTTCGGTAAAACGGCTTCGTTCATCTAATTTATGGTTTGCATCTATTAATTCTGATTGTTGATCTAGAATTTGCGTTGTCATTTTATTAAATGAACGCGATAAATAATCAAATTCTTCCAATCCATTATCTTCACTGGCGCGCGCGGTTAAATCCCCTTCCCGTACGCGGGTTGACACAGAAATAAGGTTGGAAATGGGGCCTGCTATACGGCGTGCAAAATTAAGACCAAACCAGATTGATGCCATTAATAAAATCAAGGCTACAACGCCATAAATCATGGTAACAGTTAATCGTAATTCATCATAACGTGCGGCGACTTCATCATAACGGTGGACGGCCTCATTGGTCGCTACAACGTGCCCCAAAACTTTGGAATCAACCAAACGTCCTACAAATAAAAATGTATCGGGAATAGAACGCAGACGGATAAGCGCGCGTACTTTATCATCTTTAATGTCAGTTAAAATAACAACTTCGAAATCTTTGGCGCGCGCTAATGCAAAGTCAGGAATATTAATTTCTTTGATATTGGGGCTGAGTGGTGCTTTGACCAGAATATCGCCCTGAACATTAAATAAAAATGTTTCGGGCAAATTGCGTAACATTGATTGTGTAATTAAAAATTTCTCAAATTCTTTTTTATCCATGATATAAAGGCTGGATTGACGATCAAGATCATTTGCCATCGCCAAAATATCGGCGCGGATGGCTTGTTGATGTTCTTCTAAATAGGCTTCGGCGACTTGTTGTGATTCTACAACGGCAGTTTGAATACGTTCGCTAAACCATGCTTGCACACCGTAATGAAAGAAATAGAGTGAGAATACCGTCATGATAATGGCGGGAACCATCGCCAAAATTCCGAATAAAAGAACAAGGCGTATATGTAATCGTGCCCCAGGGATTCCGCGCCGCCATAATGTGAATAAAGCCATGGCGCGTCGTGCGACCAACAAAACCAAACACAGCAAAATAACAAAATCGATATTCAATAACCAAATGACGAAATCGGGGTCATTCCCAAATGGCGGCAGAGCGTTTAATGCTCCATAAGTGGCAATTCCCGCCACAATGCCAGCCACAGCAAGGACAAGGGCCAAACGCCCTTCCCATGAAGATGCCAAACGGCGATTAAATCGCCATATTGGTTTGAATATATGTAGAAATTGTGCTTTCATTTTGGCT
>JBIICJ010000100.1:0-3671 GCA_044238965.1 Micavibrio sp.
CCCCGAGTTTCAACATATCTTCTTGCGCTTCTTCATCGATAACGTCGATAACGTCATCATAGGTGATGATACCGATCAAACGGCCATCTTCGTCAACAACAGGCGCGGATGCGATATTTTCGTTACGGAAGATTTCGGCAACTTCTTCTTGGTCCATCGTGGCGGGGATGGGGTGCGTATCATCCAATGATAATAATTCAATTTTTTCCGAACGGTTGGAGCGGATCAAACGGTGCAATGGAATTTCACCAACCACATGATATGACGGATCAATGACGATAACGTCATAAAATTCATCGGGTAAATCAACAGTCGCCGCACGTAAATAATCAATGGTTTTGCCAACTGTCCAGAATTGCGGGACAGCGACAAATTCACGCTGCATCAAACGACCCGCGGAATCTTCGGGGAAACTCAAACCTTCTTCTAAGATGACGCGTGTTTTTGATGATAATTTACGGATAATTTCTTGTTGGAATTCTTCCTCAAGCGGTAAAATCAAATCGAGCGCATCATCTGAATCCAATTCAGAAATCAATGTTGCGATTTGATACGCGCCCATACCTTCCAAAATATTTTTACGAATATCTTCCTGAAGGTATGAAAACACTTCGGCTTCGAATAAATCATCGTAAAGTTTTAGGAATTCTTGGCGTTGCTCATTATTAATTTTTTCGAGCAAGTCAGCTTTATCGTAAACACCTAAATCATCAAATAGCACATGAAGTTTTGCACCATCACGATTTTCAAGTGCCTCTAAGATATTCTCAATATCCTCATCCTGAAGACCGAGCAAATCACTCGTCACATCATCCTTTTTCTCGGACAATGTGTCGTTTTCTAATTCGTGATCGCGGTTTTCAATGTCGGACATCGTACCCTCATAAGCTCAAACGCTCTTGATGGATGGCTACATCAATATTTTCGTTTTGGAAGACCTGCGCGCCAACGGTTGATAATGCGGTAATATTCACAATCGCACGCGCGGTTGCGGCATTTGTTAAAATATGTGCAGGCTTTGCCACACCGAGAAGAAGGGGGCCAATCGGAATACAATCTGCCAAAATCTTGATAGCATTATAAGTGATGTTCGCGGCATCAACATTCGGCATCACCAATAAATTAGCCGGACCTTTTAATGTCGAATTCGGCATAATGATTTTGCGCACATCTTCGGATAAGGCCGCATCGGCATGCATTTCACCATCAATATCTAATTTTGGTGTACGCATTTTGATATCATAATAGGCTGAACGCATTTTATACGCGCTCTCATCATCATGCGATCCGAAATTAGAATGCGAAATCAGCGCCACATTTGGGTGAACGCCAAAACGTCTAATTTCATCTGCGGCCAATAATGTCATTTCTGAAATTTGGGCGATACTGGGGTCTGGGTTGACGTGCGTATCACAAATAAATAATGGGCCACGTGTCGGATGGATTAAACACGGCATTGCGGCGGCGGTTTCAACGCCTGCCTTAAGACCAACAATATCAACCACAGATTCCAAATGCGTGCGGTAAGGGCCAATCACACCACACACCATCGCATCGACCATATTTTTTTCCAGCATCAATGCGCCAATGGCAGTTGTATTGGTGCGAATAACGGTACGTGCATAAGATGGCGTCACACCACGGCGTTCCATAATGTGATGGTATGATTGCCAAAAATCTTTGTATCGTGGATCAGATTCAGGGTCGACCAATTCAAAATCTTTGTCGATCTGCATCCGTAAACGTAAACGTTTTAAACGGCGCTCAACAACGCTGCGGCGACCAATTAAAATTGGTTTGGCAATTTGTTCATCGATAACAGTTTGCGCGGCTTGAAGAACGCGTTCTTCTTCACCTTCGCAATACACAACTTTCTTTGGATCTGATTTCGCGCGGGAGAAAACAGGGCGCATCACACCTTCGGTGCGATAAAAATGTTGTGATAATCGTGTGCGATATTCATCCCAATCAGTAATCGGGCGGGTGGCAACCCCTGTTTCCATCGCAACCTTGGCAACCGCAATGGGTAATTCCACCATCAAGCGCGGATCAAACGGTTTGGGGATCATATAGGTTGGGCCAAATTCCAGTGTTTCATCGGGGTAAATGCTTGTGATTTCAGGTGTGGCCTCACGACGCGCTAATTCCGCAATGGCTTTCACGCACGCCATTTTCATGTCTTCGTTAATGGCAGTTGCGCCCACATCTAACGCGCCACGGAAAATAAACGGGAAACATAAAACATTATTTACTTGGTTGGTGTAGTCCGAGCGACCTGTGCAGATAATCGCTTTGGGTCTGACTTTCAATGCTTCCTCGGGCATAATTTCGGGGGTAGGGTTTGCTAATGCCAATACCAATGGTTGTTCGATCATTTGATCTAACATCTCTGGTTTTAATGCACCTGCGGCAGATAATCCTAAAAATACATCGGCATCTTTTAACGCCTCGCCCAATGTGCGGGCTTTGGTATCGGATGCAAATTTTTCTTTCTCGCTATCCATGCCCTCGTTACGGCCTTTGTAAATCACGCCGTTACGATCACACACAATAATATTTTCTTTCGGCAATCCCAATTGGTGCAACATGGTTAAACATGCAATCGCTGATGCACCTGCGCCATTTGCTACTAATTTAATATCGGTCAATTTTTTGCCCACGATATGTGCCCAATTGGTAAAGGCCGCGCCCACGATGATGGCTGTGCCATGTTGATCATCATGGAACACAGGAATTTTCATACGTTCGCGCAAACGACGTTCAATTTCAAAACATTCGGGCGCTTTGATATCTTCTAAATTAATCCCGCCAAACGATGGTTCTAACGATGCGATAATTTCAATTAATTTATCAGGATCTTCTTCATTGATCTCGATATCAATTGAATCAATGTTTGCAAATTTTTTAAAGAGTACTGATTTCCCTTCCATCACTGGCTTTGATGCCAATGCGCCGATATTACCTAAACCCAAAACCGCAGTTCCGTTTGAAATAACCGCAACAACATTTCCGCGTGAAGTATAATCATATGATTTCAATGGATCGGCCGCGATCTCTTCACACGGAATAGCAACCCCAGGAGAATAGGCGAGCGATAAATCACGCTGTGTCGCCATGGGTTTGGTTGCCTGAATGGCAATCTTCCCAGGTTTTGGGTATTGGTGATAGTGAAGGGCCGCGTCGCGTAAATTGTCTTTCATAATCTTTCACTCACTTCATTTGGGTTTCAACGGGATTTAACGGGATTTGGTGGGATTGGGCAGTTAAACCTTCCCACTTATAGCACAATTTTTATTGGTGCGGCCAAGAAGACTCGAACTTCCACGGGTTGCCCCACATCGACCTCAACGATGCGCGTCTACCAATTCCGCCATGGCCGCGTTTGGTATTAATTGAATTGTTGCCTGTGGTAACAGATTGAACTGTCCCAATCAAGCCATTTTCCTTGGGTGCAATGCGAAAAATCACAATAAAAGCAATGGGTTATTTTTTTGCTTTGCGGGGTTGTGAATTGCTTAAAACTTGCCTAAAGCAAGTGGTATGGAATTTTTGTCATCCTCAGACCCTGTCGATTACGAATATGCTGTTACCGTCATGGAACAACGCGTGGCAGATATTCATGTGGGGCAGGCGCAGGAATTGATATGGTTTTTGGAACACCCGCCTTTATA
>JBIICJ010000139.1:0-3667 GCA_044238965.1 Micavibrio sp.
ATAACATCCACAACGCTTAACGGATGCAATCTGCACCATAAGTAAATAGCATCTGAGTCGCAAGGTTGCTCAAAGACAAAGGCAAATAAAGTGAATAGAATCACGATGCCAACAAATCCAATTTTTACGATCTTTTCCATTTATACAATTTTAATGTTAGGGAAATTATTTTTCAGCATTTTTTTAATTGATGCTTTCCTTTTATAGGTTTCAGATGTGAACAAGTCTTGCCCGTTTTTAGCAATCAAAATGCAATACCATTGCCCGTCATCTGACTGAAGTATTTGTGCTTTCACGCTTGTATTCACATAATCGCAAAAGTTTTGCGGAAGATTTACTTCGCTTTCCTTTTTTATGGTTAATTTATTTTTCATCTTTCCAAATATTTCTTGATAATATTGTTCAACATCTGCCGAATCCCAATCGCCGCCCTTTGCCCAATTCCAAAAACCATTAGCAAATTTTATCATTTCATCTTTACTCATAGTTTTAAATTATCAATTTCAAAATCTGCCGTCTAAAAGCAAAGATAGTCATTGCGATTAAAACCCACATGAATTTATTTCTTTGCTTCCGGGTTTTATTTACTTTGTCTTTTAGTTCCTGAATCTGTTTGTCCGCTTCATCAAGTTCGTGTTCAAAGCCTTGTATGTTTAGTTCATAATCCCGTTCATTCTCTTCCATTTGCTCTTTACAAGCCGCTAAACGGGCTGTATTCTCTTTGGTAATGGTAACGGTCTTTGTTTTGTAGATAGGCTTTGAAACCGTCTTAAATTGCGTTTGAATAACGGTACGAACTGAATCGTTACTAATCAAAGAATCAATCAAATAATAAAGGTTTGAAAACTCTCTTTCATATTGTGACAAAAGCATTGAATCAATTGTCACGAATGTATCAACGGAAGGGATAACGGGGAATTTTTCGTCACAGATTTTCGCCAATACGTTTGGGTGTTCGCTCATAAAACGGGTAGCCTTGCGCTCCGTCTGGCAGGAAGTCAAAGAGTAGATAATCGCAAAGTATATCGCAATTAGCGAAATGCGAAAAATGAGTTTATTCATATCTGTAAAATTAAACAAAACTTACCAAAACACCAACAAGTCCACCCACAACCGTAGCTATCCAATCTTTCCAGTCCCAACCCGTGCCGCCCGTTGCCTCACGATACGAAGCCGCCGCCGCCGTAATAATAAATACCCATAAAGGCAGCAAAGGGATATTCACATACACATCAATGATATTCAGCAAAATTGCAGCCGCAAAGGATACCACCACCCCTGCGAAAAAATGAAGTTCTTTGTCAGTTACTTGTGCCATTCTGAAAGTTTTGATTTAACAATTAATTTTAGTTCATTAACCTTTGAAACCGGGCAGCGGAAAGCAACCGTTTTAGTTTGCTCATTATATTTAGGTTTGGCACCCGACCCTTGCCGAGTGCCGCCCCTGTTTTCTTTCTTCTTTCTCATATTAATTGTAATGCTTTAATTAACGCAACTTCAAAAGCATCTTCATACTTATTGTGAATGCCACCTAAATCCCAATAAAAAAACTCATTGTCTTTTCCAACAACAGATGCTGTGTATCCGTTTGCTTTCTCTCCACGAATAACCCTATCAGGTCTAACCCATAGATCTATATTGTGGGTTTCTCGAAGCCATTTTGATAAAGTTGCTTGACTTACTGCTGAGAATTGTTCCCTTTCTTCATCTCCAATGAAAAAAGTTTGCCACATTTTACCTTCTTGATTATATAGCAAAAATCCTTCAAAAAAACCTTTTTGCTTCGCTATTTTAGCAGTTTCAAATTTTATAATTGTTTCCATATTATCTTATTCCAAATAGTTCTAGCGATTGTTCAAAAATTGGGCGCATATTAGAAGCGGAGGCTTACGCCTCCAACTTCTTTTTTTTATCTAAGAACTTCGCCCAAAGCTTTAAGAGTGTTTTGTTGTCCTCTCCAAACTCTGCATCGAGTTTTCTAAGTTCGTCCATTGCATATTCAATGTCTGCAATGTCTGTGCAGTTGCTCACTTTTAAGTAAGGGTTGTTGTTGATTTTTTGTGTTAGTGTCATTTTGTTTTGTTTTAATTGTTACACAAATCTACAACCTTATTTTGAAACTGCAAACTTTTTCAAAGATATTTTCAAAATATTTTTATTTCGGCTTTTTAGCATCAACAAATGAAAAGAAAACAGAGTTCCCAATATAACCAAGTACCAACGCTCCAAACGGTGTAATAACATACAAATCCGAAATGTCGTCTTTCAGATACACTAAAACCATAGTGGTAACCGTAGAAAGTAACGCCATCGGTACGGCTTTCTGCCATCCGTATTTTACACCCTTATCTGTGTGAATAACCCAGTCTTTCAAGTAGTGGATTGCAACCCCGGCTAATCCAAGTAAATAAAGTTCGTTCATAATTTAAAAAGTGTTTTAATAATGATTGTAATTACTGATCCGGCCAAACCACCTACTGCCATTGCACCTGCTACATATCCTTTAGTCTTTATCAAAAGACGATCCATTTCTTCCAATTTATTTTCAACTTGCTCTAATCGGGTTAAAATACCTTCCTGCTGCAATTCCTTGTCGCCAACAATCACGGAATAGAGTTTATCTACTTTTACCGATGCCCGTTCCATTTTGTCGGCAACCGCCCAAATGCTTTGAATTTGCTCCGTAGTTAATTCCATCATTCACCCGATTTTACTGCGTTTAAAGTATGTTCTTTGTCGATTAAATCCAATAACCAATCCAATGCTTTGCCTGTCTTTGTTAGCGTGTTCATTATCTTATTGCGCCCTAATGCGTAACTGATTGTACGGTCAACCTCTCCAAAACTATACCCGTTGGGCTTTCGTAACGTAAGGTCAAATAACTTACCACAAATTACGTTTCCCGTTTGGTCGATTGACAACGCAACCCTCCAAAAATAATCTTTCCTCCCTTTAAAAAACAACGCTACAAACCACCCTATCGGAGCAAAGATTATGAATAACACACAAGCCAAAACAACAAGTAAATAGAATTTCATTAAGCATCAATTAAGTCAGCTTGTATAAATATTTGGTCAAGTTGTCCATCTGTTAATTGCAGAATTGCCTTTAACCCTTCAACCGTTGGCGAAAACCTCCTGATATTATTCGCATACTCCCACGCTTTCCACGCTGCCTTCTTTTCATGTCCGTCTGGCATACCTTGTATAACCGCCGTTACGGTTGCTTCCAAACCCATAACATCAAGTACCGTTCTAATTTGCCATAACGTCACTTGTTCAGGAACAACGGGCGCAACGGGTTCAGGCTCTTCTGTGTAACTGACCGCTTCAATATTCGCCCATTCAGGATTTGCTAATCTGAAAACCGCCACCGCATCCATTGAAGGGAAGTCGATTGAAGTTTGCCCGTTTGTTAATTTGTACTTTGTCATCGTGGAGTGGAATATGTTTTATCAATAGTTATAAAATCAATAAACAATGTTCTCGGCGTGACCCCTGTTCTTTTCCAGAGTTGGCTAACTGGAGATAAAAAAGCCGTTGGTATGTTATTCGTATGCGTTGCAACTAAATTGCCGTTAATGAAATACTGCACATTTGTATTTGTTGCCCTAATAGCTAAATTTGTCCATCCGTTACTAACTGCGGTGCTTGTAGTTGTCCAACTT
>JBIICJ010000101.1:0-3654 GCA_044238965.1 Micavibrio sp.
ATGGGTTATAAATAATTATCCTACCAATCCACCCAAGGCACGTTTTTGTTGCGCGCGCGATGGCGGTGCACTTTATGATCAACCAACCGATCTCATTATTCAAGATAAAGATAAGGGATTCGTTCAACGATCTCCCAATCGAGCCAATTTTGCATCCTCGACTTATGATGCACTCACTGTTCCCACCCGCGTTTCTGCCGGCACAACACCATTAGGAAAACCACTGACACGATTTAGACCAGGTACAGCATCTGCGGTGGCGGCGGCTTTTGTTCTCATTTCACATGGCCCGAATGGAGAATGTTCATTCCTTGTAAATGATACAGCCAATATGAAAGGGGCATGCTCAGGAGACAGAGATGCCGAAAATGGTGATGTGGATAACGTATATTATGTTGGAGTACGGCGCATTACGGGGGATGTAAATAATTTTGATGATATTGTATTTTGGGCAACACAACATAGCCTTATGGCTTATAATGGAACCTCGTCATGCTCTCTTCCATAAACACTAATATGAAACAAAATGGTTCCGCCCTTATCGCGCTGGCCGCCATCATGACTGTTTTAGGCGTTATGATGGCATTTGGTATTGATGCCTTTAAACTAAAATCATCACAAGACAGATACAAAGAAACAGAAATTAAATTAAAGGCCATTTCTGCGGCAATCAGCTCACGTGTGCAAAGTGGGGGTAGAATACCTTGCCCTGCTGATCCATCACTAAATTACACAAGTACTAATTATTCATCAATTGCCGCAACAGGTACAAGCTGTACATTTACACGCGGAAGGGTTCCCGCAAGAGCATTACAAATTCCCGAAGAATATATGTTAGATGCATGGGGCAATCATATTCGTTATGCTGTATCTCCAGCTTTTTCTCATACCAATCAGGCATCAATGACAACGGTTCATGCCTATTGCCGTATTCAAGATGTATGGATTTATGATGAAAAAATGTGTCCATTAACACCAGCAGAGGCTGGATATCCACGCCCCTATAATGTAAACGCAGATAAAGCACGGTTTTGCTGTCCCGATAACACATTATATCCAACGGCAAACGACTTACGCGTAAGATTGAAAGACGGAAGCTTTATAGGACGCACCCGATCATCAGTGGCGGCTGAATACGCTGCTGATAATGTAGCTGTGACTTCCGCGGCTGCGCCTGTGCGCGCCACTCCACATCAAATTGAAACAACTGCCTATGTATTAGTCAGCTTTGGCGCGAATGGATCTGGCGGCGCGCTCGCAGGAAGTGATGAGGCGGAAAATGCCGATGCTGATGATGAATATATCGACAATGTGCGCAACCTTAATGATGGTGCGCAATATTTTGATGATATCGTTTTAGCGAAAACACAATTTCAAGCAATGGCCGATTTAAATTCGGGTTCTTGTACGCGCCCCTATTTTAATTTCAGCCCTGATGTTACGTGCCCATAAATGTTACCCGATTTAATATCATCCTCTTTTGCCCTCATTGAAAAAAATGGAATAATTACACTCCATCAGGGTAAAGTGAAACATTTGGATATCATTGATGATATCCATACAATCGCAAAACAAAATAATAATGATGTTATATTTTGTGTTCCATTCTGCTCTATCCGCGAACGTGGATTTGAATCGTTCGGCGATGAAAAGATTTTAGCCTTATTCCCAACCGTGCCTACGAAAACATTTACATGTAATGATTTTAGATCTCAATTACCCTCAAACAAAATTGAATTAACTAATGATATTACTCCCTCATTATCAGATGAAGAACATATTTCCCGTGTAAAACAAATTCAACAACATGAAATCGAGGGCGGTAACGCATCACAAATAAATTTTGCCCGTATCTTTAAGGGAAAAATAAAAGATTATAATTTAGATGTTGCCTTATCTATTTATAATCACTTACTCGAACCGCGCGGACAATATATGACTTTCTTGTTCGCTGAAAAAACAAGTGAAGGGTTTCATATTATTATTGGTGCAACGCCTGAGTGTCATTTGGAAGTTACCAATACCGAAACAGTGATGATGCCGATTGCGGGTACATTGCGCAAAGAAGATAAAGATACGTTTGAATATCGTCTGCATCAATTTTTGACTGATCCCAAAGAGATCAATGAACTTTATCAAGTCACCGATGAAGAGTTAAAAATGATGGGTCGTATTTGTCCGCACGGCGGATATTTTAAGGGCCCTTATTTAAAAGAAATCGGCAATGTTATTCACACCTATTATTCCCTAATTGGTAAACGTACACCTAATCCACTTGAGGCGTTACGCCACACATTACACGCGCCCACCGTGGTGGGAAGTCCGATGGAATCAGCCGCCAAAATTATCAAACATTACGAAGGTGAATCACGTCGTTATTATGGTGGTGAAATTGGTATTTATCATTATACCACACGCCCCGATGCGCACGAATTTGGCAATTTAGATACAGGTATTCTAATCCGTAGTGCTGAAATTTTTGAAGATGGCACATTCCGCGTGCAAGCAGGCGGCGGCATTGTGCGTGATTCCGATCCCGTATCCGAGGCAAAGGAAACTCGCGCCAAAGCATCGGTTATTTTAAATGTTTTAATGGGAGATATAGCGCCAACAGAATTTTATTTAACCGACAGATTGCATACACAATATGAACCCACATTAATGCATCGTAATAGGTTCTTGTCAAAATTTTGGATGAATGATCAAAGTGATGTGTATGAAAATTTGAACAAAAAAATTATTATCATCAATAATGAAGATGATTTTGCATTTATGATCAAACATGTTTTGACCAAATTAGGCTGTGATGTCGATGTTATTGATACATTTGATTTTGACGTCACAAATTATAATGCCGATATTATTATTCTCGGCCCTGGCCCTGGTGATATTAATGACAAAACCAATAAACGCATGGTAAAATTATTATCTGACTTATCCATCATGAAACAAAATGGCCAATCATTATTGGGTGTCTGTTTAGGTATTCAAGCCTTGGCAGTATCCGAACAAATTCCTGTCGTGCGTCAAAAACAATCCACCCAAGGATTACAAAAAATTTCATATGTGATGGGTGATTATCACCGTTTGGGATATTATAATTCATTCTCACCTGTTTTTACGGGTGATGTCACCGCGCGTAATGACATTGAACTTGATCTTGATGAAGATGGCCGCATCATTGCTATGCGCGGAAATAATTTTGCAGGTTTTCAATTCCATCCCGAATCGATTATGTCAGAAACTGGCAAAGATTTATTGGCAAGCACTATACGCTATTTATCTTTAAAATAAATTATCTATGCCTCAATTACTTCGAATTGCCCTGGTCGTATCGCAATAAAAGAATTATCATTTCTATGGTGCGTTTCCAGAGCGATCTTTAAATCCTCAATCGGTTTTGTGATGGCTTCATCGGTTAATTGGAATGTTCCCCAATGATGGCCAATTACTTTTTTTGCATTTACAATATTTTTAATTTGAACAGCTTCGGCTGGGTTAATATGATAACGTGACATAAACCATCGTGGTTCGTATGCACCAATCGGGATAAGCGCCAAATCAAATTCTTTATGGCGTTTGGCCGTGATATGAAATGCTTGACCTCCACCCAAACCTGTATCACCAATCACGTAAATTTTTTTCTGTGCTGCT
>JBIICJ010000075.1:0-7140 GCA_044238965.1 Micavibrio sp.
CAATAATATTTCACGTGCACGTGCATTTAATTCCAATTTTACACCAAAGGCTTTGGCAATACATTCCGCCGTAATATCATCATGCGTCGGGCCAATGCCACCCGTAGTAAATGTATATGTCGTTTTTGTGCGCAATTCATTTAACGCCGCAATAATTGTAGGCTCATCATCTGGCACAACGCGCACTTCCATCATACAAATTCCTTTACCCAATAGGGTTTCTGCCAAATATTTTAAATTTGTATCTTGCGTACGCCCCGACAAAATTTCATTACCGATAATTAATAATGAAGCGGTGGGTTGATCGTGTGTATCAGACATAATTCGTGAAACCTTTATGGACAAAAGCTGAGAAACTTACTATACATGACTATAGATACAGGACAAATAGAAACAATGCGCTTACCCGAAAAAAACCAATTTACCAAACATAATATTGAATTACATCCCGCCGCTGATTTTGAGGCGATGCGCCGTGCCGGCAAACTTGCCGCCGAAACATTGGATATGATCGAAGATCATGTAAAGATCGGCGTCACCACCGAAGAATTAGATAAATTATGTTTTGATTTTATCACCAAACATGGTGCGATTCCTGCCCCACTCGGGTACAAAGGTTACCCGAAATCGATTTGTACGTCGATTAATCATGTTGTGTGCCACGGCATTCCATCTGATAAAAAATTGATGAATGGTGATATTGTGAACATTGATGTCACGGTCATTGTAGATGGATGGCATGGTGATACATCACGCATGTATGGCGTTGGGAATAATATTCCCATTAAGGCACAACGATTGATGGATGTCACATATCAATGTTTGATGCGCGGTATCGAAGTTGTAAAACCAGGCGCGACATTGGGTGACATCGCACGCGCGATTGAAACATTAGCCCACAGCGAACGTTTTTCGGTTGTACGTGATTTTTGTGGCCATGGATTGGGTAAAACATTTCATGCGCCGCCATCTGTATTGCATTATTATGAAGATCAATTAGATGATTTTGTTCTAGAACCAGGTATGTTCTTTACCATCGAACCCATGATCAATGCAGGTGATTACGCCACCAAAGTGTTGCCCGATGGATGGACAGCCGTCACGCGTGACCGTTCTCTATCCGCGCAATATGAACACACCATTGCCGTGACCGAAACAGGATATGAAATTTTTACACTCTCCCCGCGCCATGGAACTTGATTTAGACGATCAATCAAAACAAACCACTTCCGCCCCGCATTACAAGGGGCATCGGCAACGTCTACGCACCCGATTTTTAAAAGGCGGTCGCGACTCACTCGCCGATTATGAGTTGCTCGAATTGATTTTATTTATGGCGATACCACAACGTGATGTAAAACCGCTTGCCAAATCTATGCTCACGCGGTTCGGATCATTAAACGCACTGCTTCATGCATCGCATTCTGATTTAGAATCATTTGATTTATCTGAAAACACAATTACGACATTAAAAATTATCGAAGCCACCGCCTTTGATTTATTAAAATCAGACATGATGAATAAACCGATTTTAAATTCATCAGAAAAATTATCATCTTATTTAATGGCAACCATGGCACATGACACCAAAGAACATTTCCGTGTTTTATTTTTGAATAAGAAAAATGAATTAATTGCCGATGAAATTCAACAATCAGGTACGGTGGATCATACCCAAGCTTATCCGCGTGAAATTATGAAACGCGCGCTAGAGGTATCCGCCACAGCATTAATTTTGGTTCATAACCACCCTAGCGGCGATTCACAGCCGTCAAACCCTGATATTATAATGACAAAGCAAATAATTGACGCGGGTCGTCCCTTTTCCATTGTCATTCACGACCATATTATAGTATCAAAAGCGGGTACAAGTTCCATGAAACAATTAGGATTATTATAACATGATACCACGTTACTCTCGCCCCGAAATGGTTCAGATTTGGGAGCCAAATAACAAATTCAAAATTATGTTAGAGATCGAAATTCTGGCGGCAGAAGCGATGGAACAAATCAGCATGGTGCCCAAGGGCGTCGCATCCGCCATTCGCACACGCGGAAAATATGATGCGGCACGCATCGATGAAATTGAACGCGAAGTCAAACATGATGTCATTGCATTTTTAACCAACGTTGCCGAACATGTGGGCGACGAGGCAAAATATATGCACCAAGGCATGACATCATCTGATGTTTTGGATACAACATTTGCCGTACAATTGCGTGAGTCATGTGATGTATTATTGGGTGGATTAGACAAAGTTTTATCCGCGCTCAAAAAACGCGCAACCGAACATGCGGGCACCATTTGCATTGGGCGCAGTCATGGTATCCATGCAGAACCCACCACATTTGGCGTGAAGCTCGCGGGGCATTACGCCGCTTTTGCACGCGCGAAACAACGTTTGTTAAACGCGCGTGATGAAATTTCCGTGTGTGCTATTTCGGGCGCAGTCGGCACATATGCAACGGCTCCACCATCAATCGAAGCCTATGTCGCGGGTAAATTGGGATTAACACCCGAAACCGTTTCAACCCAAGTTATCCCGCGTGATCGCCATGCCATGTTTTTTGCAACATTGGGCGTCATTGCATCATCGATTGAAAACATCGCGATCGAAGTTCGCCATTTACAACGCACCGAAGTGCGTGAAGCGGAAGAATTTTTCTCGGCAGGGCAAAAAGGTTCATCCGCCATGCCACATAAACGTAACCCAGTGCTCAGTGAAAATTTAACAGGTTTGGCGCGCGTGGTGCGCGGGTTTGTAAACCCTGCCATGGAAAATGTGGCACTGTGGCATGAACGTGATATTTCACATTCCAGTGTTGAACGCATGATCGCGCCCGATGCATGCATAAATTTAGATTTCGCACTTCATCGTTTGGCGGGATTGATCGAAAATTTAATCGTCTATCCTGATCGCATGATCGAAAATATGGAACGCATGGGTGGCTTGGTGTTTTCACAAAAACTTCTTCTCGCCCTCACCCAAAAAGGCGTAAGCCGCGAAGATGCCTATCGTATGGTGCAATCTAACGCGATGAAAGTGTGGGGCGTCCAAGGTCAAAAATCACTCATATCATTTATGGCCGAAGATGAAACCGTGACTAAATTTATCACCCCCGATGAATTAAAGGATATTTGCCGTTATGATGATTATATCAAACACGCGCAAATGATAATCGATCGCGCTTTAGCCCTGTAAATAAATCATTTTCATCTCTTGTTATCTGGTGAAATTGCTTTATTTTAAATCCATAACCATAAGGAGATTCCCATGAAGGGTGATGCAACCATCATTAAGCATTTAAATACAGCTTTGAAAAAAGAATTGACCGCGATCAATCAATATTTTCTTCATTCACGCATGTACGAAAATTGGGGTTTGACCAAACTCGCCCGCTTTGAATACAAGGAATCAATCGAAGAAATGCAACATGCCGATTTATTGATCAAACGTATCTTGTTTCTCGAAGGTCATCCAAACCTTCAAGATGTTGATAAACTTCATATCGGCGAAACCGTGGAAGAATGCATCAAAGGCGATTTAGCAATTGAAATTGCAGGCCGTAATCATTACGCCGAAGCCGTTGCCGCCGCCGAAGCCGCCAAAGATTTCGTTTCCAAAGAATTATTTATTCAAATCTTAAAAGAAGAAGAAGCGCATATCGACCATTTGGAAACAATGCTGGAAAACATTAAACTTCAGGGCTTGCAAAACTTTATGCAATTGCAAACCGACGCCGCAGGCGAAGGCGGGGAATAATTCACAGCCCCTCTTAATTCCATTTCAAAAAGGCGCTTTCAGGCGCCTTTTTGTTTACGGAAATAAAATAGTTTATTTTTCTCTTCATATTTTGAAATTTCCAATTGCGAATAATTCGCAAATTCATTATCATAGTCACAGAATCAACATCTAGTGTTAATCACATATCTGGGGCACAATATGTTCATCTGTAATTGTAATGCGATCCGCGAACGTCATGTTTCTGAGGCTTTGGCAAACCCGCCAGAGAAAACAACCCCTGCCCAAATTTATCGCGCAGCCGCCATTATTGCCCAATCATCATCCACAAAGCCACAATGCGGCCAATGCATGTGTGATTTCAAAAATATTGCCGCGTGTCACAATGCTGACAAAGCCATGCATAAAATTAAGAAAACTGTGGCGGATGTTACCACTCCTGATAAAATACCCGCATAACTTCACCTTCATAAGGAATGAAACATGAAATTAATCCCTATCGTGGTTGCGATGGCAACCATTTGTTTATTCAACACCAACCCAGTGAAAGCTGAAACAATGGCCACAACTTCATCCCCTGAAAATACGATCAATCTTGATTTGACCTATGGTCGCGTTGTGATTGAATTATTTCCTGATGTTGCTCCGAAACATATTGAGCAAATTAAAACCCTCACCCGCAAAGGTTTTTATGACGGCATCGTGTTTCACCGCGTGATTGATGGTTTCATGGCGCAAACTGGCGACCCAACTGGTACAGGCACAGGTGGATCTGATTTGCCAAATATCCCTGCCGAATTTAACAACAAAAATTTTGGTCGTGGTGCCGTTGGTATGGCGCGCAGCGCGAGCCCTGGTTCAGGTAACTCACAATTCTTTATCTGTTTTGATGATTGTAGCTTCCTTAATGGTCAATACACTGTATGGGGTCAAGTCACCAGCGGTATGGAATTTGTTGACCAAATCAAACGTGGTGAACCACCAGTAACCCCAGATAAAATTGTGAAAATGACTGTGGCGGCTGATGAAGGTAAAACCGAAGCAAAAACCGCAACAAAATAATACGGACAAAATAAAATAAAGACGGGGCTTTTAATAGCCCCGTTTTTTTATACCAATACTTTTACATGATCAACGGCTTTTAATAAAAACCTCTCTAACCGCGCCTCATCATCAAATGCATCGGGTGTTTCAAAACGAAGGAATGTCACATTGTTGTCAAAGATGTAAATACAGGCAATTCCGTTAATCATCATAACTGCATTTAATGATTTTGCGCGATCTTCGGTGATATAATTTTTAACCAATTCTGCATCGTCACCACGAATAGTGACCGACTCATTCACCTTCACATCGCTGCTATTGATTGTTTCTTTTAATACTAATGAATTGGCAAAATTACGGGCATCGGGTGATGCCACCACACCTGCCGTTCCCAAACGCACAGGCAATTCAAATTGGATGATGGTACGAAACCGTTTTGCACCATTAGCATTGACTGTCTGTTCTTCTGAGAAGACAACCAAGGGAAATGATTTTAAACTTCCGCGCATTGATGGCGATGAAGTTAAATTCCCTTTGTCAAAGGCCATGTTATGCTTGGATGCCACCGCACCCCATGCTTTTTTTTGACGAAGCAAAATCTGCATCGACCAAAAGAATAATCCCAAGATGAAAATGGCCAAAAAGACCCATAATAGAAACCAGATATTCACAATCGCTCCCCCTCTAAGATAGGACTAGCATATGACTAGAAGTCGATTCGAATATACTATAACATATGCATATGAAGAAAAGCTTTTTTCTTTTCATATTCGTCACCAGCATTATCTTGCTACCATCCCAGCTTGTGGCCGCGGATATACCTCCCCACCTATCACTGGCGCGCCAATTATTGGAAAAAACATCACCTGAATTAGTACCACTATTCAAAGAAACAAATATATTATTGATTGAACAAAAAACAGATGCATTAGCAAAATATATACCCGCTCCGACCAAAACCAAAAAACCTGTTATCCAATTCCGCAAAGATTTGAAACAATATAAAGATGATTTTGTTGCCCTTTCATCTATCATTGATCGTACCCACCGCCCTAATTTTGATCATTATATGGTGGTCTTAACCGCATTATCATTATCAAATGAATGGGCGCATTTTATCCAAGATAAAAATGGGTCTCTAAATGATTGGTTTCATTTAAAGATAAATAACCAACAACAAGCATCTTGTGCGGTTTATGATTTGCAACAATATGTATCTGATATTGTTATGTTAGAAACTGCCTATAAACTCGATGTTTATTTTCGCAAAAACAATGATTTAAAAGGAAGTTTATCGGTACAAATGGCGCTTGAAAAAATGTTACTTGATCAAATATTTTGGGATTATACTATCGCGCGCACAACAGAAAATTATGAGTACATAAAACCTTTATTCGTTGAAATGCGACGCATTCGTTACGCAGCAAATATGCAAGAATTAAAGGATTGCCCTAAAGAATCAACATTTCATAAATTAAACAAAAAAATATATGAGCGCGCTATCACGCCAATACCATTAGATTTAAAAAAACTTATTCAATTAAATCTGAACCAATAATTGATAAATGAACAGCCTCTAACCGCTTCATTTCATCACGAATTTTTGCCGCCTGTTCAAATTCCAAATTACCTGCAGCCTCGCGCATTTTCTCATGAAGCACCTTAATTTTTTTCTCAATCGCCTTGGCATCATGCAGAAAATCATCCTGCCCCACATCTGCAAATCCCAACGCAGGCGATACACGATCGCCGCGCTCATAAACCGAATTCAACACATCGCCAATTGATTTCTTAATTGATTCAGGAGTAATGCCATTTGCTTTATTATATTCAATTTGTTTTTCACGGCGGCGTGATGTTTCCTCAATTGCCGCCTTCATACTCTTTGTCATCACATCGGCATATAAAATGGCCTTGCCTTCGACATTACGTGCCGCGCGTCCTATGGTTTGAATAAGAGATGTCGTCGAACGTAAATACCCTTCTTTGTCAGCGTCTAAAATCGCAACCAATTGACATTCGGGAATGTCTAAACCTTCGCGGAGCAAGTTAATTCCTACCAAAACATCAAACACGCCCAATCGTAAATCACGCAAAATTTCAATACGTTCTAATGTATCAATATCAGAATGAAGATAACGAACTTTAATACCATGCTCAACCAAATACTCAGTCAATGCCTCTGCCATTTTCTTGGTAAGTGTTGTGACCAACGCGCGGCCTTTATTCGCGACTACGCGATGACATTCATGCATCAAATCATCAACCTGATTTTTTGTCGGGCGAATTTCGGTTGGCGGATCAATTAATCCTGTCGGGCGCACCACTTGTTCTGCTGAAATACCCCCCGCTT
>JBIICJ010000076.1:0-7085 GCA_044238965.1 Micavibrio sp.
GCCGACACAAAAATTGTTTGGGGGCGCAATGCATCCCATTCTTCAAATTTTAAGGGGCGGTTATCTTTGGCGGCAGGCAAACGAAACCCGTAATTCACCAATGTTTCCTTGCGTGATCTATCACCCTTATACATCGCATTTAATTGCGGCACCATCACGTGCGATTCATCCAAAATCAACAATGCATTTTCAGGCAAATATTCAAACAACGTTGGCGGTGCCTGTCCTTCGCTACGTCCCGTTAAATAGCGTGAATAATTTTCAATGCCTTGGCACATGCCTGTGGCTTGCAACATTTCAATATCAAATTGTGTGCGTTGCGCCAATCGTTGTGATTCAATCAACTTATTCTCTGAATCTAAAACGGCTAAACGATCCTTTAAATCTTGTTTTATCTGCTCAATCGCCTGTGAAATTGTTGGCCCAGGCGTGACATAGTGCGAATTGGCAAAAATACGCACAGCATTCATTGATAAATATGTTTCGCCTGTTAAGGGATCGAATTCAGTAATAGAGTCAATTTCATCACCAAACATAGAAAAACGCCATGCGCGATCATCCATGTGTGCAGGAAATAATTCTACCGTGTCACCACGTACGCGGAACGTTCCGCGGTCAAAGGCGATATCATTACGGCGATATTGCAATTCAATAAATTTGGCAATTAATTCCTGACGATCCATACGTTGATTTTTTTGAATCTCAAATGTCATCGCAAAATAATCTTCTTTTGATCCGATACCATAAATACATGATACTGATGCCACGATAATGACATCGCGTCGTTCAAATAATGCACGCGTCGCCGAATGGCGCATGCGGTCAATTTGTTCATTAATGGTCGCTTCTTTTTCAATATATGCATCAGAGCGGGCAACATAAGCTTCAGGTTGATAATAATCATAGTAGGATACAAAATATTCAACCGCGTTATCAGGAAAAAATGATTTCATTTCTTGATATAATTGCGCCGCCAAAGTTTTATTGGGCGCCAAAATTAATGTGGGGCGTTGCGTTTCCTCGATCACATGCGCGATGGTAAATGTCTTGCCCGAGCCCGTGACACCCAACAGAACTTGGTTTGATAACCCGTTTACCAATCCCTTTGTCAATTTTTCAATTGCCATTGGTTGATCACCCGATGGCTTGAAATCAGATAATATTTTAAATGCTGATTCCACTAATAACCATCAATCTTTCTGTGGCTTCAATGTCGGGAAGCAAATCACATCTCGAATATTGTGTGAATCTGTGAGCAGCATACACAAACGATCAATGCCTAATCCCCATCCACCTGTTGGTGGCAAACCATATTCGAGTGCGGTAATATAATCTTTATCGAGCATTTGCGCTTCATCATCGCCGTTATCACGTTGTTCAACCTGTGACATGAAACGTTCAAATTGTACGCGTGGATCATTTAATTCCGAAAATGCGTTGGCAATTTCCCATCCATTGACGAATGTTTCAAAACGTTCGACCAAACGTGGGTTATCACGATGCGTTTTTGCAAGTGGTGAAATATCCATCGGATGATCCATCACATGGGTTGGTTGAATTAATGTATCTTCAACTTTTTCAGCAAATACGGCCTCAACCACCTGCCCCCAATTGAGTTTCGGATCAAGCTTAATACCTTTTGCCTTAACGGCCTCATGCGCCGATGCCGCATCAGGGCATGCCATTAAATCAATGCCTGTGTGTTCTTTGACCAAATCGATCATACTGGCGCGTTTCCATGGCACTCCAAAATCGATTTCATGGTCGCCAAATTTTACCTTTGTTGTACCGTGCAAAGTTTGCACAATGTGACGCACCATATTCTCAATCAAATCCATGATATCAAAATAATCCATATAGGCGTGATAGGCTTCGATCGATGTAAATTCAGGATTATGTTTGATCGACACACCTTCGTTGCGGAAGATACGCCCGATTTCATAGACAGCATCAGAGAGGCCGCCGACAACCAAGCGTTTTAAATGTAATTCAGTTGCAATGCGCAAATAAAATTGCGAATCAAGCGCGTTATGATGCGTGATAAACGGACGTGCATTCGCCCCGCCCAAAATGGGGTGTAACACAGGCGTTTCCACCTCTATCGCGCCCATATCATCCATAAATTTACGAATGGTTGATACAATTTTTGAACGCGCGCGCAAAACATTGCGGCTATCTTCGTTCATGATTAAATCAAGATAACGCTGGCGGTATCTTTGTTCAATGTCCACTAACCCATGATATTTTTCAGGAAGAGGAAGAAAGCTTTTCGCAAGCATTGTCACTTGATCAGCCCGCACCGATAATTCACCGCGCGGTGTGCGGCGAATGGTTCCTGTCACGCCAATAATATCGCCAATATCTAAATAATCTAATTTTGTTAACTCATCCGCCGACATGGAATCTTTGTGACAGAAAACTTGCACTTTGCCCATCGCATCATGAATATCAATAAACATTCCCGAATTACGCATCGCCATAATGCGCCCAGCGGTTGATACACGGTCTGTTGTCTCCACACCTGATTCCAATGATTGATATTTATCCTGCAAAAATTGGGTTGTGTGCTCACGCACAAATTTAGGCGGGAATGCCAAAATACCAGCCTTTTCCAAAGCTTCTAATTTTACCAATTTCGATTTCTTTAATGCATTTTCATCATCAAGAAACGTGGACAAGCTCTCAGTGGCGGCGTTTTTCTGTGTCATAAATTTAATCTCTGTTTTAAGTTAGGAGAGGATAAAATAGGAAGAATAAAGCCGTGAATCAAGCCATTATCAGCAACGATACCCAAAAGAGAGCCCGTTTTTCGGCTCCTGTGCTGATTTATGCCCAAGGCCGTGCCCAATTCCTCTCTGAAACAGGTGAAATTTCAAACCCAACTGCGCGCGACCCTATATTCCAAAAATTATCCACGCCCCCTTTGGTGTGCCATGCACCCTATACATCGCACCGTACGGGAATAAAACTTGAGCAAGCTTTCGATATTTTGGAATTATTTGCCTTCGTTCACCCGACAAAATTTTGTGTGCCAACACCATCGGGCATTTTAAAATCATTGGGACAATCCACCCCGTATGATCCTGATGAAATCATGATCGCTCTTCTCGATTCCGTAGACTATTTACTGGATGATTTACTCACGCAAACAAAAGATAAAGATCGCATTCTCGCCCTCGCCTCTGCCATGGGATTACAAGGGCGCGGATGGTTATGGACTCCGATTATATTCTCGGCTTTTGGTTTAAAATATGATTACACAATTCCGATTGAAGCACGCATTGCCTTTAATATTTGGAATCATTTGCCCGAATGGAGCGAACATACCGCTATGCCCACGCCGCAACATTTCCCCATCACGGCCGATGATGTGCGCGCACGATTAGATAAAATTGTATCGCAAAACCCATCATCCGAACAACGATCAGGTCAAATTAATTACACAACACGATTGACCGAAACATTTCGCCCAAAAACAGATACAGATGGGCCCTATGTTACATTAGCTGAGGCAGGCACGGGCGTTGGAAAAACATTGGGCTATCTCGCGCCCGTGACTGTATGGACGGAAACGAATGACAATCCTGTGTGGATTTCAACCTACACAAAAAATTTACAGCGGCAAATTGATGCGGAAATTAATAAAATTTATCCCGACCCCGCCGTCAAAGATTCAAAAATTGCCGTGCGCAAGGGGCGCGAGAATTATTTATGTTTGCTCAATTTCGAAGACCAAGCTTTATCATCCCCCCTCATGCAAAATCCAAAACCCGCCATTGCATCGGGCATCATGGCGCGGTGGATCGCCACCACCAAAGATGGCGATTTATCAGGCGCTGATTTCCCAGGCTGGCTTGCCAACCTACTCGGCAATCAAAACACATTGGGGCTGGCGGACAGGCGCGGCGAATGTATTTATTCGGCTTGCGATCATTATCAACGTTGCTTTGCCGAACGATCAATTCGCAAAGCATCATCAACGCCCATTGTGGTTGCCAATCATGCAACGGTGATGATTCAAACCGCTATGGCAACGGAGAATGACCCTTTGCCTAATCGTTATATTTTTGATGAGGGCCATCATTTATTCCATGCCGCCGATAATGTGTATTGCACGCATATCACAGGAAACGAAGGGTATGAATTGCGCCGTTGGCTCACAGGGCCCGAAACAGGCGGGCGTAAATCACGCGCGCGCGGCCTTAAAAAACGCATTGAAAATGTGTTGACGGATAATAATGATTTACAAGATCTTGTGTTTAAAATTACCAATGCTGCATTGAAATTGCCGCCTGAAAATTGGTTAAAAAACTTAAGCGCCGAAGGACACAAAACAAATTTTGAACAAATGATATCTGCCTTGCATGCGCAAACATTAAATCGCACCAGTGATAAAAATTCATTTTACTCTCTCGAAACACCATTATATCCGCTTGAAGAAACATTAGAAAAAATTATCACGGCGACAATTACAGATCTAAATATTCTCAACACATCTATGCAAAGATTAATTAATTATCTGCACCGATTATTGACCGAAGATGTCGATAAATATAGTGCCGATCAACGCAAACGCATTGATATTTTAATGCAATCATTAACCAAGAAAACAAAATTTGAATTAACACCATGGATCGAAACATTATCATCAATTTCCAAGTACGAAACATCACCCGATATTGTTGATTGGATCGAAATTGAAAAAAATGATGGCAAGATATACGATATCGGTATTTATCGCCATTTAATTAATCCTATGAAATCATTTGCGCAATCATTAAAACCAAATCTGCATGCCGCCATCATGACATCGGCAACATTGCGTGATCAATCAGGCGCGGATTCTGATTTAATCACATGGCAAAATGCGATTGAGCAAACGGGAACTGATTTTTTAACCGATAGCCCCATTCATTTTTCGATCCCGTCACCCTTTTCTTACAAAACACAAACAAAGGTGATAATTGTTACAGACATTAATAAAAATGATCACGATCAGATTGCATCAGCTTATCGTGAATTATTTTTAGCCAGCAAAGGCGGCGCGTTAGGATTATTTACATCCATTCAAAAGTTAAAATATACGCACGGTAAAATTGAATCGACATTGGCTGAACAAGATATCACGCTTTATTCCCAGCATACCGATGGCATTGATACAGGCACATTGGTCGATATGTTTCGTGATGATACACATTCTTGTTTGCTTGGTACCGACGCTATTCGTGATGGCGTGGATGTGCCAGGTGAATCATTACGTTTAATTGTGTTTGATCGCGTACCGTGGCCACGCCCCAATATTTTACACAAAGCAAGGCGTAAGGCCTTTGGTGATAGTGCCTATGATGACCGATTAACCCGATTAAAAATCAAACAAGCCTTTGGTCGTTTAATCCGCCAAACCAATGATCATGGCGTATTTATCATGCTGGATTCATCATTTCCGTCCCGACTATTGAGCGCATTTCCAACAGAAGTAGAAATACAAAAAGTTGGTATTCAGGAAGCAATTCATATTGTAAAAAATTTCTTACATGAGAAAGAACAATGAAATTATTTTCATTTGAGTTAAATAATTATTCCACAGAACAAATTTTCTTATCATTATGCGATAAGCCTCACTTTGTTTTCTTAGATGGTGATGATCCAACACATCCCCATGGCCAATTTGGATTTATGGGTTTTGATCCTGTAAAAATATATAATCCTGATACAATTCAATTTGATGATATAAACAATGATTTTATGAATTTTAAACCAACTAATAATATTGATTTTCCCTTCACGGGTGGGTTGATGGGATTTTTATCCTACGAATTTGGATATGAATGTAATGAAATTACGAACCCCTTTATACATCAGGGACAAATTCCGCAATTTCAATTTGGATTATATAACAAAGTGATTGGTATTGATTATAAAAATAATAAGATATATTTTTTTGTTACTTACGAAAATGAAATTATTGCAAAAAAAAAATATAATGAGCTTATTGAAAATATTTATATAGACCATAGAGAATTATACTCATCACAATCAGTTTCCTTAACTCCTGAAATTGAAAAAAATAAATATATTAAGATTATTCAGAAAACTATTGATTATATTAAGGATGGAGATATTTTCCAGGCCAATATAGCACAAACATTTAGCGCGGAACGGAATACAATTCACATTCAAAGCCTATATTTAAAAGCACGTGAACAAAATTCAGCGCCATATTCCGCTTACTTAAACCAAGATTACTTTCACATTTTATCATCATCACCTGAATGTTTTTTATCCCTACAAAACAGCATATTAAAAACAAGACCAATCAAAGGCACCCTATCCACATCAAAGGATAAAGCTATATTAGAAAATAGCACCAAAGATCGTGCCGAAAATATTATGATTGTTGATTTAATGCGCAATGATTTTTCAAAAATTTGCGATGATAATTCAATTACGGTTGAGAAACTATGTTCTGTTGAAACATTTAAAGGATTGCATCACCTTGTTTCAACTGTATCGGGACGATTAAAACAACCAAAAACTATTTTTGATGCATTAAAAGCATGTTTTCCTGCGGGATCAATCACAGGCGCGCCCAAAATACGCGCGATGGAAATCATTGCGGAATTGGAGAATAAACCACGTGATATATTTTGTGGATCAATTGGTTATATCTCTTATAATGGAAATGCCGAATTTAATGTTGCCATTCGCACATTATTAATAACAAAAGATAAAATAACTTTATGGGCAGGTGGCGGCATCACATCACTATCCGATCCTCAAGACGAATATGATGAAACCATTTTAAAAGCTAGCAAATGGCGTCGGATTTTGACCGCATGATTTTAGTCATCGACAATTATGATAGTTTTGTTGAAAATCTGGCGCGTTATATTCGGCTATGTCACGAAGATACATATATTGTACGTAATGATAAAATTACATTAAATGAAATTGATGCATTAAATCCATCGGCAATTATTATTTCACCTGGCCCCTGCACACCAAACGAAGCAGGTATTTGTCTTGATCTTATTCAACATGTGAAATTAAATATACCAATCCTGGGTATATGTTTAGGTCATCAA
>JBIICJ010000125.1:0-14211 GCA_044238965.1 Micavibrio sp.
GTGTGTAGCTTACCAGCAAACAAAGACGCTTGGCACAAGTTCAAAGGAAAGTTGTCTACAACATTCAAATGATACTTAGGTTCGGTTAGCTGAATAAACTGACAATCTTTACCATCTATAGTAGATGTGTAAATTCGTTTGATGTCCTTAGAACATTCATAAGTACCTTTCTTAATCTCTTCGTCATTGATACGATCTACTTTAATACCTACAATAGTTTCTAATTGCTTCTTGGCATTACTCTCTAATGATTGACTGGAGTAATAGTAGAAGTCATAGTCTGCTGGATTCAAACCTATGACTGTATCTCTACAAGCTCCTCCTGCCATAAAGCTTAGATCATAAATCAACTGAAGGCGTTCGATAATGGAGTTACCGAAATCAATTCGGTAGTCTCCTACGATAGACTTAATCATTCCTTTTCCTCCACATAGATTTTACCACCAGCACTACGAATCAACTTCTTGAATTCCGTAATGGTTACACCAGCGTGAATGACTACTTTGGGATCACTAGAATACTTTGCCGTTGCCAACCATGGTACATACTTAGCGTTGATATCTTCAACGCAGTATGACGAATTACCGTAATAATATTCCTCTGGGGTTACCAACTCACTTTCAAACATCACTTTTACTATTTCCCATTTTGGTGTTCCATCCTCATTCCAGTCTCTATGTATCTTTTCCTTCCTGCCGTCGGCAAAGTATTGCATAGAAGGTTCGTATGGAGGTTCGGCATTATGCTCATACGGAGCATCATTCCAATCATCTCCCCATTGCTTACTCAGTTCTTGCGTAGTGAAGTACGCTATGTTACCTTTAATAAAACACAATACTGGTTCACTCATCTCCAAACTCCTTTATCCAAAATATTTAATCAAAAGCTTTTTTTGCATTACTTTCTCCGCAGCAGCATGAGCAGCATAAGCAGCAGCATGAGCAGCATAAGCAGCAGCATGAGCATAAACAGCATCAGCAACAGCATAAGCAGCAGCATGAGCATAAACAGCATCAGCAACAGCATAAGCAGCAGCATGAGCATAAACAGCATCAGCAACAGCATAAGCAGCGTCATCAGCGGCGTCAGCAGCATCACTAGAAGCAGCACGAGCAGCATGAGCAGCAGCATGAGCAGCATAAGCAGCAGCATGAGCATGAGCACGAGCAGCAGCGTCAGCAGCACGAGCAGCACAAGCAGCATTAGCAGCATGAACAGCGTCAGCGCAACTGCTATTGCGGGCCATCGTTATCGCTTGCCTTGGTGTTTCAATCTTTTCTAAAGCGTTGACTTTCGCCCATTCTTCCCAAATTGGTAGAACACTTTCAGCGCAATCACAAGCAAACTCAACTACTGACTGCTTATAGTTTTTGTAAAACGCTCTCAAACACCAAATTGCATCCGACAACCCGTTGCTTTCCAGAATCGTGGCCATCAAAAGCGGCTCGTCGTCCGCTTCGGTTTTGTTCAGAAACTTGAGTAGCTTAGTCCAGCCTTCTTTGCAGGGATTAAATTGCCTGATTTCATTCAGGGTTGTTGTCTTTGGTTCACTCACTTCCCACACTCCTTTCTCAATTCCTCATAGGCTTGCATCACACGATACAATGCACACTTGATATGCCAGCGATGACACTCTTCAGAATGGGTTATCTCTTTACCATCTGTTAAATGAATCTGCACTAGCGTATCAATTTCATCTCTAGTCATTACCTCTTTCCACACTGTCTACTCCTTTGTGTCTGTTCCTGTAGTATCTAAACTTATCCTTAATCACTTTGAATAGTTCTTTCAATGGAACTGGTTCAGGCATCCCAGCCAGTTCCCTCACTCGGTTGATGAACTGCTGTGTATCGGAGGCTGGCTGCACCAGCCCATAAAGCGATGTCTGCTGGGGTTCTTCGGTAGTAATCATTTCGTTCATGCTCCTCCAATAGTAAGTACAACTTGTCCAACTTACATCTGTCACATAGACAATGTTCAATCGTGTAACAGCAATCGCTCATGGCATTCCTTTCAATCCCATTGCCAACTAGGTTTAGGCATGAGTAGTTTCAGTTTGTTCAGCGCATTGGTAATCAACTGTTGATACCGTTGCTTGGACAATCCCATTACTTTACCACCACTGTCACAGGTGTGACCGTCTCTGTAGTATAACATCAGAGCTTGTTTCTGATTAACGGGAAGGTGCTTTAAAGACTCCTCAAGTTCCTCAATTAAATAAGGCTCTTTGTTTAAGGAGGTTATGCTGGATGGATCTGCTAGCTGTAGATCCATATCTTCTTCTGAACCAAAGCTGGATAAAGCATAGGTGCTATGGTCCATACTGTCTTTATATTTTTTACGAGCAGAGCGTAAACCAAAGTCTACATAGGTGTATATGTATGTAGATAGTTTAGCTATAGAGGGATCATAGTTCCTCATGGCTCTTGTGACATAGGCTAGTACATCCCTGCCTACATCTGTTTCACTATGATGTTCCATCTTGTGTTGTTTCATCGCTGAGTAAAACAAACTAATGTTTTCAGCAAGCAGATCCCTCTGCCAATCCTCAAGAGGTTTGTCTTTGCTAATCCGTTTCTGTTTCTTCATCTACTTCAGGCTCCTCTGGTAGATCTTCAAGATCCTCTTCCGATACAAGATCAGGAGGACACAGCTGATCTACAACCTCCAACAAATACAGTAGGTCTTGCATATCAGGATTGTAGAAACTAACTGGAGCGTGTTTGCTCGTCCATATTAGTTTGTTCCGAATCTTATCCAACCTACTCCGGTCTAGTTGCATCGTCATTTCTCCAGTGATATAGATCCATCTTCAAATGAAGTAACGCACTACGAACAATCCCCATGGACCAGCTGTTACTCATACCATAGCTGGAACTAATAGAGGGGTAAGTCTCTGCGTGTATTATACGCCGAGTCAATACATCCACCCACATGGTGGGTAACCGTAGTAGTGCATCTGCCAAATCTACTTTGAGGTCTTCGTTCAGTGGTTCCTTATAGTCTTCAATGTATTCTGAATCATATTCTGATTCTGAATCACACTGCAAACACTTCGGTTTGTTGTTGGCAGATCTACGATCATCTCCCAGCTTACGCAAAGCAAAGTCACAGTTCCTGTACAGGTAAGTAGACTCCTTACTCAGCTCAGGATTGTGCGAAGGGAACTGTCGTAATACTTTCACGACACACTCACTGACTTCATCCTCAGTGAGTTTCATATTCCTACGCTCACTAATCTTTCTGATACCTTTAAAGATTAGCTTATGATTCTGACTCAGAAATTCCTTTTGAGAATCAGATAACCTAGGGGTCATGACTGCCTGTCCTTTCTGTAGATCATCCAGACTGTAGCCAGCATTCCAACCACAGTTATAATTGCTGCACACATATCCTGAAATTGTTTATCACTCACTGACTACCTCCTTGCGCTGAGTAATACCGATCATACCAATCTTGATTTCAGACTGAGCAATCTTAGTCTTACCCTCTCGGGTAACCTTTGGCAACTTGGCAATAATATCTTTCTTGATTCTGTCTGCTGACTCAGCAACAGACTTACCGGACTGACGAAGTACTTCATCCAGATCCGCTGATGAATCCAGAGACTTTGTAATTGCATCCCGTAGCTTAGTCACAGCAGCTTCACCTACTACACCACAGCTACGCAGTAACTCAGCGCATACTGTAGTCCAACTAATGGATACAGTAGGAGCAATAGACTCTGACTTGGATTGAGTTACAGTCCCCTTAAACTCTTTGTCGTATGTCTCACCAGTAGAGACATCGAGTACACTAAGGATGTAGTGTATAGGATACACTCCCTCAGATGGTTTCTCTGTATCTTTGAAATGATTTACAATAGCCAGCTTGATTGAATCGTTCATAGTCACTCCTAAGAAAACAAGTAATCACTTCTAAGAGTACCACTCAGCGGTAGCTCTAGAGGTCTCGCTTAAGGCTCGACCAGCCACCGCTTCGTGGTAAGAGCAGGGAAGGTCAGTCGTGTGTGTCTCCCACACACTCCTTCCACTGCGTTCCACTCGGGTTCATTATACCGAGAGGACACAAAAGTCACGCTAGCTTCTCAGATTTTTACCTGAAGCCGTCAGCGGTAAGCTCTTAAGTAAGTACCTCCACTTGGATACATTACAGCCTAGAGCTTCCGCCTCAGTAATTAGTACATCAAGTTCCACAATAGGTTTGATGTAATCCAATGTAGCTACTACAGAAAAGTTTTTAATCAGGGATACTTCCCAATGATCCACAAACCATTCTGCCCGAAGACAATCCCATTCCGGTATGGGAAACAGCCTGCGAAGAACAATGTCCCTAGCAGGCTTGGGAATGTAGCAGTCAAACTTCATTGGAATCGGCTTAGTCATTGGGAGTATCCATGGAATCAATTAGCGCATTGAGTTCTTCTTCAGTTGGGTACTCTAACAGATCCTCAAGTTTACTCAAGACGGTCTTACTAAATTGAATCTGTCGTTCTAGAATTTCAGCAGCTACAGTCTGCTCTAGTTCTAAATAGTGTGCTAGCTGTATTCCTTTACGCTTGATACCGCTATCAAGTACAGCTATCATATCGAACAGCTTATCTTGAGGAAACAAGAGGCTGATACAGTCAGCGTATTCGCTAGCTCTAATGTTCATTGTATAACCTTATGTAAGTTGGCTTTATATTGAATACAAGATCCACCAGTCGCTGGATCTGTTGCACGAGTAACGGTATGAAATACCATTCCATTCCGTTTAAGTTTGTTTAGTTCCAAAGATACTAGGTGCTTATTGTGTACACCTAGTATCACGGATAGTTCCCATGCCGACCATGGGCCATCTCGGAGAGCTTTAATAATCCGAGTCTGCAAGTCGGGCACGATAATCTTCCTCAATCTTTTCCAATATTGAATCCAATCTGTACCAACAATCATCAACGGCAAACTCGCACTCGATTGTTTTGTACAGTTCCGAGTCCTTACTAAGCAGGGTTTTTACCTGCTTAGTTTGTCCATCAAAGGTGACGGTAACCTCTCGGAGGATTGCATGAACCTCCATAGTCTGGACTTCAATCTCGATGGACTCTGCTGGCTCTAGTGCCGTCGCTGGTAAATCCATACCAGATACGGTATACTGCAAGTCAGCGCATACAATGAAGTCTTCATTGTTGTAGATGAACTCTTGTTCCAACTCGTAATTATACATTAGCAGTCTCCTCCCTTAGCTCGTGTGCAGCACTCATCATCGCATTGTCAATCTCACTTGGCGTGAGAAAACGAATCAACTCAACTCGTTTTACCCTTAAAGCCTGTTGAAGGCTATCAGTTTGCGGTAGCATACAAGTCAGCTTATACAGCTGCTTGTATTGTTTGAAGAACGAATCACTCATCATCATCTCCTATACTAAAGGCATTACCAAACCGTCAGCGTTTTCAATTGCCGTTGAACCTTTGAAGTAGTATGGCACTACCACAAGTGCCCCTGCTACTACACCTTTAGTGTCCACTTTGAACTTGAGGGTTACAGCGTCAGCACCCGCAGCTTCCTGTATCTGCTTTAGATACAGGGGATTGATACTGAGACTGTAAGGAAGTTCCTTTTCCTTTTCTGTCTTGTAGATAGACTTCCAGTCTACAAAACGGTTAGTGATAGCTGGGAACTGACTGCCATCAGTCAGCGTACAGCTTGTGGTAGTGGTCTTGATTTGAATTTGTTTAAGCTTACTTGCTTTCGCAAGTGCCACTGCCTGCTTCCAGCAAGCAATAGAAATTGTTGTAGTCTCGTCACCCTCATCCAGTTCCACTGGAACTTTGATTAGAGCCTTGCCATGGGTGGCTACAATACAGCTGGAGTCTACATCCAGTCGAATGCCAGACATAGCAAACCCATCACCAACCAACGCAGAGATAGTCTTACAATTGGAAGTCACTTTCATATGTCACCTCACTTTTCACTGACTAACTACCATAGTTAATCCACCCAACCTCCCAGATAAACTGGGAGGGTGGATAGGTAACTACTACACGCAGAGTTCCAGAGCGTAGTCCAGCGCCGTCTGGTTCATAGCTGCGTTAGGACCATACCACAATGAGTCAAGCCGACTGGAAGCAGTGTGCCCCCTCTCGTAATTCAACCACTCATTGAGGCCATTGTACATAGCCCAAGCAGTGCCTTTGACACCCGGCAAGTCATTACCCTTGCCGACTTCGATACGGTTCCAGATGTCAGTAATAATGTTAGCCATTTTGGTACCAGCTGGTTTGTCTTCAGTGACACCAAGCACACGCTTGATGTACTTGGAGATGTCATTGGAGTTGACACCCCTACGGGCAAGCCTACGGTATTGCTCCGCAGTAGCTTCAAACTCTTGCTTGGCCAAGTTCATTACAGCTTGGATATTAGCCAAGTTGTCATGGATAGACTTGCTATGCTTGACACGAATAAGCTTGGAAGCTTTGTCATGTACCGCTAACTTCAAAGTGTTAGCGCAGACAACCCTGATAGGGGTGAAGCCTACACGGCATGACAACGAACCGTCATGGCTATGACTGAGCAATACATAGGATTCCACTGGATCATTAGGAACTATGTCCATTGGATCTAAGGATAGTTTGGCTAGCATGAATATGCGTGAGCCGTTGCGTAGAGAACCTGCGGTCTCCATGGAAGCTTGCTTGGACTCAAGCCATGGGTTGAACCAATTGAGTGCCTCATGATTCTGGAGAATCGTATACCGATCCCCCACTACACCTAGGATACTGTTATCAGACTTGCGACGAGTCGCAAAGGACTCTGGGATAGGTTGCTGAGTATCAGCGGTTACCATGGGAACTTTTTCTACTTCCCAGTCGAGTCCAGAAGCTTGAAGCACTTGGTCTACACTTTGGAGTGCGTCGCCATCAAGCTTGGTGCCAATGCCATGCCATGGCTTGGCGTTAGCGTAGAACATAGTTTCGATTTCATGAGCCATGATAGTACATCCTTAGTGATAGAGTCGCTGACTGATACCCAAACCGTTTGGATATCTGCTTGACTATATCCACCCAGCCCCTGCTGTACAGGGGATGGATAGGATAGTCTAGCCGTACATGACTTGGTGGGTAAGCCACTGGATATTCAAGACCTTACAGCTCCTACCCTCTTGCTCATACTTCTTATTTAATACCCTACGCAGACCCTTATGGGTCAGCATTCTGGCATGGTACAGGTTACCCTGAAAGCTACGATATTCTTTGTTGCCACTATCGTAGACTGCCTCATACGATATGGCGTAATACTTTGTCATACTTACCTCACTCGCTGAGTCAGCGTGACATTTACAGGACCGTCCTGATACGACACGCTGACTAACACTTCACTTCTCATCTGACGACAACCCGTTAGAGCCATCGTCAGTAGTAGAATCCAGCTACCGTATCGCATGGTTACTCCTCAGTGTAACCGTCGAACCATGGACCAAACACTGCTGTTCGAGCAGTTCCTACTTTTGTTGTAGCCGTTCGGCTACTTGTTTCGGGATCTTTGCAATGGGCTTGAGCCTCTTCAAGAGTCAATCCCGTTTCAATAGTTAAGCTTGCACGATTCTGAAAGAACCGTACAATTTTGTAGGTTGTCATTCTTCAATTCTCCTTATCTCACCTAAGGGTTTGCTATCATCCTTAGACACAAAGTACACGGTATCTTCAGTAGAGTAAGACTCAATCTCTACTTCGTTAGAGTCATCCTCCCATACCGTCTTCAGTATGGTTTCATCACTTGCCTCAACGGGCAAGCGATAGACTACACTGGTGGGATAGGCAGCGTTTACCTCCCACCCGTCGTTTTCATTACCCCAGACATCGTAACTAATCCAACGCCAAGCAGTTTTATCCATGATTTACCTCAAGTCTGGGTTAAGTAGCCCATGAGCTAGTTCATTCAATCGGAGAAGAATATCTCCGGTTTGAACTGTTGGATCTTCATGAAACTTGGAAGACAACATATATCGTTCCAAGTTTATCATCCAAGTTGTTACATAATCCATATCACTTTGAAGCTGCTTATTAGCTTCTTGAAGCTTGCTGATATAGTTCATACTCACTCCTTGTCAAAGTAACCAGTTCCGTACACCCTCAAGTGTACGGTCAGGATACTTCTTACAGAACTATGTTTGCTACAATAGCTGCAAAGATAGCCCCAGCTAAGAAGCTGTATATGTATCGCATTGTGACTCCTATAATTCACATGGTGGAGGACTGCCCTTAGAATAAATCTGAGGGCCGAACTGATTCTCCAACCGTAACCATACCGACAACCACCAGATATCCATATCAATTCTCCTGATAACAGTCAGTCACCCATTGACTAGACTCACCCAGCCACTCGCTTGGAGTGGATGGAAAAGGTAGTCATACTTAACTAAGCACCACCCATTCTTGATAGTCATTGTGGTCTAGTGTTATACTGGCCACTTCGCTCCAGTGACCAGCATCGTACAGCTCAAATTTGAGCTCATTGAAGCGTAACAATATGGGTTGTTGTAACCGTAAGACAACTTTACCATTAACCAATGCCTGTAAGGCCTCTTTAAAATTTAAAACTGTCATAGCCATCTCCGCTAACATATCTAATCACCCATTGATTAGATCCCACCACCCACCAGATAGATCTAGTGGGTGGAAAGAGTAATCTTATGGTTCACACTTCGTGACACAAGATAGTGTCATATGGTAGCCTATTGGTTGTCAGACAATAGGTTAGACTCAGTATAATCCCCATACTGGAATATACTTAGATTGTTTATTGGATAGATTATTTTGGTTGGTATCTAAACCAGTTCCGTTATCGAACACAAAATATATCACTTACAATCAAACCCCTACCACTAACCTAAAAAGGTTAGTTTTCTTGTTTCGCTTAGGACTTTCCAAAGTCGTAAGACTACCAAACACTTAACGGTTTGGATGGTAGGTTAGGCTATGCTTGAATCCAAACCCAAACTAAGTCCAAACCCATAGCCGGAATGCTTAGGGTTTGAATCTAACTTGAATCGGATTCAAGCAAGCGAAGTCATCTAAGGGTTTATCCTAGTGGACTCGTTTTCGCTTATACCCATATGGTACTGGCATGGGTACTGAATTCAGAAAATTTACTGGAAAAAAAAAGAGGGAGCCAAAATTGGCCCCCTCTATATAGTTTGATACTACACCCATTGTGGAAGTACCACAACAGATACTGCTTCCTTATCCGCCTTGCGCTTAAGATATGCGCGACGGTTAGCCGCCGCTCTATTTGATATCTTCTTAGGTTTGCTAGCTAGTATCTTAGCTAGTTCGGGATTCAGTTTGGATAACTCCCACCTAAGGCCGGATTTCCAATCCTTAGGCAAACCTAACAGACTAGCTACTTCCCTTATCTTGTGGCCTTCTTGAACTAAGGCCACTATGTCATTAGCTACTTTAGGTAAGTTATATCCTAACCCATGCAAGACTCTGTTAGAATCCCGACAAGTCAAGCTATCCAAATGTTCCTTAACAATAGGCTTACCTATCGACTTTTCTTGCCATATATATCGCCATACTGATCGACCTATAGCCTTAAGTCCTATGTTACTATCCAATGGATCCCAATGGCTATCGGGAAGATCTAGAATAGTGTTCAAGTCTAATCCGTTTCTAACCGCACTTATGGCAAGTATAGCTATACTTCCTTCAGCTATGGTAGCATAGCTAAGGCCATATTGCCCGAGAACAAACTTATCTAGCTTATGGGCCTTTTTAGCTATACCACAAGCCACCTTGGATATCCTAGTATATACTGAATTATTCATCGCTCTATCCTTCCTTAACACTAGCTATAGAATCCCCCAACGGGACGATAGCTAGCCGATATTTCAAAGATCAAAAGATATCCAATCCGTTTGGATACCCTATCGACTGGTTAGCCGATATTCTAGTTATCGGGATTTCCGGGAAGAAGTCGATACTGAATTCAGAATATTTCCGGATATTACGAAAATTTTATTTGTAATACGGAAAGACGACGCGGAGGATATTTGTTTAAACAACTATTGTTTGAACAATTATTTCAGCTTGGCTATCTTATGCCATATTCCCGATACTATCCAGCTATACTTATTTTCGCCATGCCCGAAAATGCCAGAATTGGCCCGTAAACAGTCGATCCCGACTCAACCCAACCCTTGACCCATCCAATCCGATAGTGTCCCAATGGGCCCATTTTGGGCCTGTAATCGGTTGTACAATTGTACACTAAAACAATAGCTATAAGGTTCAAATTCTACCCACTAAGGAGGAGAAGGGGTGGCCTGATATACCGATGCAATTCACTCATAACACCTACCATTCTACTCCTTTATCTTTACCATCCTACTCTCACATACATACTCCTATATACACATATATAAAAGGACCCTATCTTGGGTCATGAGCATAGCGAATGGGACCCAAAAAGTTTTTCTAACCTTTTTTAAAATTAGACCCCCATATACCCAACAACAAAAATCTTTTACTCCTACCTATTTAGTAGCTTATTTTTCCAGAAACTCTTTTATTTCTTTAACTACTTCATCAGCGTATGCTTTACATTCTTGAAGACTAGCAAAACTTAAGGTGTGATTGTTTTGATCTAGAAAGCTATATCCTAATCTATGCTCTATTACTTCAATTTTTACAGACCATCTATAAGTACCCTCATAGAGATACTTATGTTGAGTCCTATCGTATTCACCATGACGGTTACGGTAGAACTGAATACGGATCTGTTGATTAGGCTTCTTACTCATGATTTACCTTTTTACTTCTTGCCTTTCTTAGCTTGAACTTTGTCAGCGAGTTTGAGTATATGGTTTGCAAACTGCCTAGCTTTAGCAGGAGTAAACAATGCTCCACTCATCCCTCCTGCTCCAGCTATCATTAGATGAACATACTCATCTGTATAGGTATCCAAATAGATCTCATCATTATCATCGTCTTTGAAAACTCTCATACCGACCTCCTATTGACGATTCTCCCTCACAAAGGTATTATACCTACAAAGGCCAAGAGCTATGGTTCCTCTGGAACTAGACAGGTGATCCCTGTTGGGAGTGGGTTAGAAGCCCTTAATGTACTCCAGCTGGTGTTACCTTCCTTAGAAACCTAAGGGGGGGGTAAGGGGGGTTATCCTTAAACCTAAGTAGCGTAAGCTACGACTCTTCTGTAAAGCTGGTATAGTAAATAAAGCTTACCTATGTAGGAAGAGTATTATGACAAACACTAATCCTACTTCACTTGCATTACTCCTACCCAAGTATATTGAACCTGTACCTTTCTTAGGTTGTATTGGTGGAACTAAGGAAGAAGGTGAAAAAGAATTTTTTAATATAGGATATAAGCACTTAAAGCATTTTCCAGACAAAGATATCTATAGTGCTTGCTTTATTACAGAAGAAGGGGTAGATTACTACAGCGAATATGATGAATTACCTATATATTTATGTACATCATATAAGTATGATAAACTAACAAAAGAAGTAAAAAGAAGCATTAGAAATAGAATAAAAGCTACTTTATTCTCTATTTTTAACAAATTAAAATCTAATGGAATTGAGGTCAGTTGGAGACCTACAGACAAGAATGTATTCTACATCAGCGATCAAACTGACTTGGAAAATGTAACCATCTGTCAGGATTCTCCTACGCTACAAGAACCATACATCTCCAGTATTTATGATGCTGCAAAGTCACTTAGTGTAAATCCTGAAGTCACTTCCAAATACATTGACTTGGTGGAGACATTACTCAGCGGTGGTATGTATCCATGGGAACTTACAGATGATCAAGAGACTACTATTGCCAAGCTGTATAATAAAGATAAGTTGTTATTACTCAGCGTAAAGCAATTGGATGAACTTATAAGTAAGGTGAGAAATGGACAACACAGACTTAAGTGAATACTCTGCTCCTAACAGGTATCTCACAGCAAGAGAAGTGTCTGTTGCTCTTCGTTCAGCGAATGGTTCTGTAACTAAAGCTGCTGATGCTTTGAATGTTACTCCTTACCGACTGAGTAGGTTCATTGCTTCCAGACCCAAGTTTCAGGAAATGCAGAAGGGGTATCGTTCAGCGTTAGTAGATCTCGCTGAGTCACACCTGATGGATGCAATCCAGATGGGTGAGAGATGGGCTGTACAAATGGTTCTCAAAACTCTAGGTAAATCGAAAGGATACACTGAGAAATCTGAGATCAAACATACTCATGAGATGGTTACAGATCCTTCCAAAATGAATGATAGTCAGTTGGAAGAGCTTGTAGCTCAGAGAGCTAAAGAAAAGCGTATCAGTCAGCGCAATCAAGTGATTGAAATTAAACCTAATGAGATTTCCAATGACAACGGATCATGATAGCCTGCTAGATGAACTGGCTAACAGAAAGTTGGCTAGGGAACACCTGATCAATTTCTCTACATACACAATGCCAGAGTATGAAATTAACTGGCATCATCAATTGATCAGCGATCAGATAGACAGGATGTTGTTACCTTCAGATCATCCTAATGCTTTGAGAAAACTTGCATTAGCAATTCCTCCACGAATGGGTAAATCAGAACTTATTTCCAGAAGACTTCCTGCATTTCTCTTTGGTAAGAATCCAAACACTCAGATCATTGCTTGTTCCTATGGTGCTGACCTATCCAGTCGTATCAACAGGGATGTGCAAAGGGTATTAGTCAGCGCAGAATACAAGAGACTTTTTCCTGAAACTACGATTAGTGAGACTTCAGGGGGTAGAGGTGCAGTATCCGAAAACTATACAAGAACTTCTGACCTGTTTGAAATTGTAGGACACAAAGGATTCTATCGTTCAGCGGGTGTAGGTGGTGCGATTACGGGTATGGGTGGTCACTGGTTGATCGTAGACGACCCCTTCCGTAACCGTGAAGATGCAGACTCCCCTACCATTCGCAATACAGTCAAGCAATGGTACAAGTCCACCTTCCGTACCAGAGCAGAAAAAGATGTCCGTATCATTGTCGTACAAACCCGTTGGCATCCAGACGATCTGATTGGTGACATTCTCACCAAGATGAAAGAAGAATCGGATGCTGACCAATTTGAATACATTAGCTTTCCTGCTATTGCGGAAGGAATGTTAAACCCTCAGGATCCAAGAAAACACGGAGAACCTATTTGGCCAAACAAATACAGTTTGGCAGATATGCTTACTACCAAAAGTTCTGTAGGCTCCAGAGAATGGGAATCTCTTTATCAATGTAACCCTTCATCTGAAGGGGCTCAGGAATGGGCACCAGACTTGTTTGCTGACCACATATGGCTAGAAGGAGACTGGCCTAAGAAAGATGAACTGGAAGCCTGTGTGTTAGCAATTGACCCTTCCAAAGGTGCAGACAGCAAACATGGGGATTACTCAGCGATAACTGTTTTGGCTAGAACCAAAAGTAAAAAACTTCTAGGTCATGTGTATATGGCTCGTATGTCTACAGAGACTATGATTGACCAAGTTATTGACATGGTTCGTCAGTACAGACCAGATCTTGTAACCTGTGAAAGCAATATGTTTCAGTCCCTGATTCTGGAAAACCTTACAAGAAAAGCTCAGAAGGCTGGACTTAGAGTACCTGCACAGGGTGTACAGAACACGCTAAAGAAAGAAGTTCGCATTCGTAGATTAGGTCCATATCTTGAACAGAAGATGTTTCAATTTACAAAATCTTCTGGATCCAAATTGCTGGTAGACCAACTCAAAATGTTTCCTTCCAGCCAACATGATGATGGTCCTGACAGTTTGGAACTAGCATTGCGTTCACTCATCTTCGTATGCAATAATAAGTTAAAGCCATCTATACAAGGAATCCGGAGTTAATCATGGGTCAGTTTGACGCATTCAACATTAACACACAATCCGTCAAACCCAAAACTCTTAAGGAGTCTTGGGGTGACCTGTATATGCCTCAACAATACATTGCGGATGTATTGAACAGGGCAAACTCTGGTTATCTTGGCGTAGGTATCTGGGCTAACAACAATCCCAGAGATCGTGCATATGGTGCAGATTATCCGTTTGTACGGAATGAACAAGACTTGGCTTTGATGCGTAATGCTAGTAGATACTGCTACCGTACTGTGTCCAATGCCTCAGGGTTTATTACTACCCTCACAAGCTATGTCATTTCTACCGGATTCAATGTAAGTTGTAAGTCTGACACCAAAA
>JBIICJ010000175.1:0-2845 GCA_044238965.1 Micavibrio sp.
CAAATTTTGATATTATTATTATAGATGAATGTCAAGATATGACATATTTATATTATGGTATAATATATAAATTTTTAATCGATCATAATTATAATCATAATATTATATTCTTAGGTGATAAATTTCAAGGTATATATGAATTTAAAGGTGCGGATATCAGATTTCTTACTTTAGCAGATCGTATTTGGCGTGTTGAAAATTTTAAAAATTTAGAATTATCTGTTTCATACAGATTGACAAACCAAATTTCTGCTTTTATAAATGAAACTATGTTAGGAGAAAAAAGAATAAAAACTATTAGGGATGATAGTCCTGTAAAATATATTAAATGCGATAATGTCTTTACTGTATCTAAAATAATTATTGAACAAATCTTAAATTTATTAAGACGAGATAATGTTAATCCAGATGATATTTTTGTATTATCATATTCTATAAAATCTAATTCACCAGTTAAAAAATTAGAAAATGAACTTGTTGAATGTGGAATTCCATGTTATTATCCAACTTCTGACGAAACAAAATTGGACGATAAAACTATGCGAGGAAAAGTTGTATTTAGTACATTTCATCAAGCAAAAGGTCGGGAGAGAGATGTTACAATAATTTATGGTTTTGATGCTGGGCATTTTAAATTTTTTGAAAAAGATAAAAATAAAAATGTATGCCCTGAGACTTTATATATAGCAGTTACTAGACCTAAAAGAAAATTAATAGTAATAGAAGATTCTAGAAATGGACCTTTACCATTTTTAAGAAATATAATTGACAATTCATATGATTATATTGATTTTCTTGATTATTCTAGAAACATTATGATGCAAAAAAATGAAAAAACAAATATTACAAAACATAATACATCTCCAACTGAATTTGTAAAATTTTTAGATGAAGATACTATAAATGAGGTTTCTCCTTTAGTTGATAAAATATTTAAAACTATCAACAAACCATATTATAATGTTGATATACCAGCTAAAATTAATTTTAGCGATGATAAATTTGAAGATGTATCTGATATAAATGGTATAGCAATTCCTGCAATTTATGAAGCTAAACAAAATGGTGTATCTACAATACAAAAATGTATTTTTGACGAATATAGTGAAATTTGTAATAATAAAGAACACGATTTTTTACAAAATGCATTTAGAAAATTGAAGAAATATGATAAAATAGATAAAATTAAGTATTTTCTATACGCTTCAACACTCTATATTTCTTTAAAAGAAAAAATATATAATAAACTTGAACAAATTAAGAATTATGATTGGTTGTCAACAAGTCTTGTTAATAAATGTTTTTCTTCAATAGAGAATGAATTAAAAGAGGAGACAAAATATGAGTATGAAATAAAATATAATTGTAAAGAATATTTAGAATATGGAGAAATTTCTTTTAAAGGTTATATTGATGCCTACAATGATAAATGCGTATATGAATTAAAATGCGTTGAATTGTTAAAATTGGATAATTTATTACAATTAATTGTATATCAATGGTTATGGAATAAGACAGAAATAGATAAAAAAGGACCTAGAGAATTTAAGCTCATTAATATGAGATCAGGTGAGGTTTTAAGTTTAGAAAACAATGAAAATATTATTAATAAAATTATTAAATTAATTTTAAAAAACAAATATGGGAAAAAGAATAAAATATCAAACGAAGAATTTATAAAAAAATATTTAAATTTTAATTTGAAAAATATTAATTTAATTGAAGATTGTAATAATTACGATGAAGAATTTGAAGAAGAAATTGTAATTCCTAAAAAAAGATTATTAAGAAAATGTTAATTTTTAAACTTTATGTTTAAAAATTTTAATGTTTGTTAAAATACATAACAATTAGTATTATAAATAAAATTATAATAAGAAATCCCAATATAGTTTTTATAGTTTTTGAGGTATCTCCAAATAGAGTATCGGACAAATTATTACCAGTTTTTTTAGAGGTTGTTTTCGGTTTAGTAATTGGTCTAGGTTGAGGGGTTGGTTGAGGGGTTGGTTGTGGTTGAGGAGAAGATCCACCTGGTGTACATACACCACAATTATGTTGTAGCATACCTCCGGCATTTAAATCTTTTATTTGACATTCTTGTCCTAATGGACAATCAAAATTATCACTGCAATCCCCGCAAGCTGGCGGAAATCCTTGTTGAACACAAGGAGATTCACATTGTTCAGTATTTTTTGCAACAAGAGACATTGTATCACATTGCCCTTCTTCATATTGATTCATACAAGAACCGTCGCAATAAAACCAGGGTTTTCCACCAGTTCCATCGTTAGGATTTACACCATCAGGATCTTGAGAAACACATTGTTTACATTCATTCACTTGATCATTAGATGACCATGTTCCTCTTTGAGAACAATTCCCTAAATTAGGAGAAGGAGTTGTTGCATATGGATTAACAACTATTCTATCATTTCTTTCCATTTTTATTATTTTATTATATAAATTTTTATTTTAAAATTTAAAAAATGTAAGAAATTTATTTTAATTATAATATTGTATAACTCATTAATATAAGATAAATTATTTAAACCAAAATATGGTTTAAATAATATTTATTTTTTCTTTTTTTCTTTTACAACATAGAATAATTGAAACATATGTATGTTCAGCTGGTGCTGCTTCGTTACCAGTATGTTCACAATAACTTTGATATTTCATAGTTTGAAATTTACCTCCTGCTACGAAAATATGTGTTAATGGTGATACTTTTTCTTTATCATCATTTTTATCTTCATTTTCATCATCTTCGTTAAATTTTTGAATAAATTTTTTAACATTTGTATAATTCATTACTTTTAATTTTTTTCTATCTTCCTTATCA
>JBIICJ010000132.1:0-3443 GCA_044238965.1 Micavibrio sp.
TGAGTACCGTTTAGGATCTGATACAGATGGTCTATCTACTTTTACGCAGAATAGATTTATTGATGCGCTTACCAGTTCTTTACAGATTAAAGGAACTCCCGCAGCAGGAGCTGCTAATGGCATTCTAAAACTTTGGAGCACTGCAACCGGTAGAGCACTAAGAGTTGAAAATTCAGTTGCCAGTAATCCTGATGGAGCAATTTATGCTACAGCAAACCAAGGAAGTACCGGAAGTGATACCTCAGGAGGTGTTATCTTAGCAGAATTGACTGCTCCGGCTACTAATTTAGGATCAGCTATAGTAGGTTTTGGAAGTACATCTCAAAATGAGTTAACTAGACCTGCAATTCTTGGTTCAGGATATGTTGGTGTTAAAGGTGTAACTAAAGATAAACCTCAAACAACAACTGCTGCTGGGGGTATTGGTGTTTATGGTGTTGCAACTCTTGCTACAAGTCCAACACCTGTTACTGGTTCAGTATATGGTGTTGCAGGATCAACAATTAGTGCATCACAGTTATTAGTACCTAATGCTCAAAATCTTGGTACTGGTGTATATGGTGAAGCGGCAGGATCGGTTGGTGTTGCAGGTTTTACCACACCTAATAAGAGTTTTGGTGGACGATTTGCAATTAATAATACAGGTGCGGTAGCACTTGGAACACTTGGTATAAGATCACTAACAAATGTAGGAAATGTTTTAAATCTAGTAAGACTTTCTTCTGATACACCGGCAGATGGTATCGGCAATGCTATTGAGTTTAATATAGAAAGTACAACCAATACTAGTCTTGTTGGAAATACGTCAGGAAGAATTGGCTATAAAGTTGAAACTGTATCTAATGGTTATAGCAGATTCTTTATTAGTACTTATGGTATAGAACCAACAACACTTGTTCCTGCTCCGGCTCAAACACCGTCAGAAAGAGAAACACTTGCTATCAGCAGCTTAGGTCAAATGTACTTAAGCATGTATAGAAGAAAGGAAGATGCTAATGGTGACTTTGTTCCAACATTTGCAGCACCTGTTAGTGCTGCCCCTGGCCATCAAATAAATGGTAATCTACTACTTGTAGATATTAACAATCCAACTGCAGCTACCCAAGGAGAAGTTGATCAGATTTTCTTTAGAACTGGAGTATATACACCTACAGTAGGAATTGACCCTATAGATGCCCCACAGTGGCAAGGTCAAACAGCTTCAATATTTACTATTACAAAAGCTATCTATAATCAAGTTGGAAATATTGTTCAATGTAAAATTAGAGGTTCTTTTAATCTTCAAACAAGTTTTCTAACAGGTGGTACTAAACAATTTTATATCACTATCCCAGTTAGGATTTTAGGTTTCTTAGGAACAGCAACACCTATTGTAGGTGATTTTAGGTTTACCGGAGCTAATAATGGACTTGCATTTGGTGATTCTACATTTTCTTATAGAAATAATGACCAGTTATATGTTTCATTGCAGCAGTACAGTAACCAATCTACATCAAATAATCTCCTAGGCGGAACAAATAATTTTGTTATTGATCTTACTTATATAATCCAATAATATGTCTTGTATATCATCCACACATCTATACGTAGTAAACAAAACTGATACTACAATCACAGTAGGCTGGGACCCGGTAGCTTTAGCTATCGGGTACATTGTTGAGTATAAACTTAATGATCCAGATGTTGCTTGGTCAATACTACCACAACAAACTACTAACCAGGCTATTATCGGACAGCTTACTGCAGATAGTCAGTATAAGATTAGAGTTACAAGTATATGCGCCACTAGGTCGTGTGTTTCTGTATCTTTGATTGTCAATACACTTGAGTTCTGTACACCCTGTTGCATATAAAACCAATCTAGATGGCAGCAATACTTTCAGTAACATATACGCCAAATTATCCCGGTAATCATAGGATTTGTTTTAGGACAACACAACCTAGTTATTGTTGCTATAATGATGACTCTACATCAGTTGTTGGAGTTTCTAAAACAGTAGAGATAGATCTTGATGATTTTGAACTTTGTCTTCAAGATCTTCCGGTAGAGATTGGATGTACTGGATCTATAGTAGATGGCTATGTTCAGCCTATATGTGTTGAACAAGGTGCAAATTTAAATAGAATTGCTTTTACTGCTACTTTTCCTAGTGAGTCATGTGATGCGTATAATATAGAATGTCAGGAATCAGGGATTGATGAAATAACAATAAATAATCCTGGTTATGGCTGGCCGGTTGGTGTAGTTCCAACAGTTACTGTTATTGATTCCTCTAGTCAGGGTATTGACTTTGCTGGTGAACTTACTATGAATTGTTTACCAGGTGATAATTTTTGTTCTATTGCGGACATTAATATTACCAACGCAGGAGAGAACTATTATAATCTAAATGATTTAACAGTTGAGGTTAGTCCATTACCTAGCTGTGTTAGTAATGTTGAGCTTCTTATAAATGGTAGTTTTGTCAATGGATTTGATGGATGGACCGTTAGCCCAATAGGTCTTGTTCCTGAGGCTTGGCAAGTTTTTACGCAAACTGCTAACTACAATATGGAGTTGTATAGTGTAACACAACCTGGAACAATAAGTCAAAATATTCTAACTCCAGGTAAAATTTATGATATATCTTTTAAAGTAGGTATTGGGTCTGTAAACGGAAATTCATATTTTATTGTAACTGCTGGAACATTTGATCCATCAGGCACTGAGCCAAATCAGTATTTACATACGCAGCCAGCTGGTGTAGCTTTTCTTGATAATATATCTTTTACACTGCCTTGTATAGGCACTAGTGAATTTAGTATATATGTTTATTCAGATGTTGTCGAAGGTCCAGGTGCTTTTATTGATATAGATAATATTTCAGTGACTGAAACATGTATTGCAATAAACCCAGATCTTCAAGTAACAGCTCTTACTAACTGCGGAACATTTACAGTGCCTAATTGCGATGGTACTGCTAATCCTACTACTTATGAATTATCAGGAGGCCCTCAGTATGCCATTAATGTGTGCTCAGGAGGAAGTGGACCAGAAGGACTTAAGTATACAATCACACCTAATCCTGTAGATGTATCATGCTGTGATTGTGTAAAGTATGATGTTACTAATACAGCGCTTACTGACTCATTTGAATATAACTATGTTGATTGCCTAGATCAAACAATTAAAACAGCAACTATACAAGCACAGGAAACCCAACAAGTATGTGCCGTAGTATCTAGTATTTGGCCTGTGGATCTCACAAACAATCAAAATTTTGAATATGTAGCTTCAGGTATACAAGATTGCTAGAAAGTCCGCTTTGTTGGTTTAGGTGGACTAACTGCAGATAGCCCTGGGTACTCTAGGGCTTTTTGCTATATTTGTTTTTATTATCGCTGAAAATTCACTAAATTATATTATAATGAGGCAATTCAAAAAACCAGATCTCAACGCTCCT
>JBIICJ010000164.1:0-3421 GCA_044238965.1 Micavibrio sp.
TGAGGCTGAGGCTAAGGCGCTCAAGGTTTCCTTCAACGCGCGCACTAGTGACAAGGTGCTTGCCGAGCGGATTGCGGCAGCGCGATGACCACTAAACGTCAGCTTATTGAGGCCGCGCATGCCGAATTGGGCTTGGCGGATTATATCTTCGACCTCCCGGCGGAGCAGCTACAGCTTGCTCTGCTTCGTCTGGACTCGATGATGGCAGACTGGAACAGCATGGGCTTGCGCTTGGGCTATGCTATTCCCGGCAGCGTGGAAGGGGGTGATCTTGATACCGAGGCGGGGGTGCCGGATCGTGCGTGGGAAGCCATTATCACTAACCTCGCAATCCGGCTGGCTCCGTCTTTCGGCAAGCAGGTAGCGCCTGAGACCAAGGCGACCGCAGAGCGCGGGCTGAATATGCTGCTAGGCAAGGTTGTCCCGCCCGAGATGTCGCTGGGGCGCGTTATCGCGGGTGCGGGCAATAAGCCTTGGCGCTGGAACCTCGACCCGTTCCTTGAACCTCCGGAAGCCACGGTTGACTCTGGGCCGGATAGTGAACTGGACTTTTAATCCGTGTCCCTAGCGATGTTTCCTTTTATTTGGGGTCAAGGTGGCACTCCGAGCGTCGGCGTTGTCGGCGTTTCTGCTGCTGAGGATTTGCTGACAACCAGTTTGTCGGTTGCGGTTCCCCGTGGCGCGCGCTCTGGCGATACGCTTGTCGCGGTTTCTCAGGGTAGCGAATTGGTGGGCGTTGTGCCTCCGGTTGGCTGGACTGTGGGCGCTGGGCCGACTAACGGCGCGGCGATTGCGTCCATTGTTTATGATGGGGTAACGCCTTCGTTTCTGTTCACGACGCTTTCCGCTGTTGCGCAGGTGGTCGTGATTGTGGCGGTGCGCGGGTTTACCCTTGGGGTTGTTGGCACGTTTAGCGTTGACGCTGTAAGCCCTACGCCGCCAAGCATTGTCGTGCCTGTTGCTGCTAGTTTGAATTTGGCGGTGGTTGCTAGCGATGCGGGGCAGTCCTATTCGATGCCTAGCGGGTGGTCTGCCAAGGCGTTTAGAAATGCGCGTCGGACTATTACGGTGTTCCAGAATGACGGGCGCGTTCCCGCTGGCTCTCTGGCGGGTGTGCAGATTACACGAACGGCTGGTGCGGCAAATGGGCGTGCGGCGCAGATTGCTTTGACCGCGCTTTGATTTCGGGCGTAGTTGTGTTAGATAGGGTCTATTATGGCACAGATTAATCAACTCTCGGCATATGACAGCCCCTCGGCTGGAGACCAGTTGCCTATCTTCAGCACCGCCAATGGTGATGCTCGCAGGATTAGCCTTAGCGCGTTGGCCACGTGGCTTTCGACTGCGCTTGCGAGCCTGACGGTTTCGCGGTTCACCAAGGTTACTCCTGTGACGGTTGCCAATCTACCGAGCGCGGCGACCGCTGGGGCTGGTGCTCGCGCCTTTGTGACTGACGCGACTAGCACGACTTTCCATGCGCTTGTCGTTGGCGGCGGCGCTAATTCCGTCCCGGTCTTTGTTGACAACGGGCAGTGGAGGATTGGTTAATGATTGAGCAGGTTTTTACCCCCGGTTGGGGCAGCGAGTTTTCGATTACCAACGCTGTCACCGCGACGACCGCCGTTGATCTTCCGGCCTCTTGCCGCGAGGTTGCCCTGACGAACACTAGCGCGACCGCCCGCGTTCATGTGGTGGTGACCCCTTACGAGGGCGCTACCGCCCCTGCGGGTGTTGCGCCGACGCTGAACAATGGGCTTCCTGTCCTGCCGAGCCAGCAAATCCGCATCGGCGTGGGTATGGGGCGCAAGGTCATTCGGATCATCGCCACTGCGGCTGACGGCACTCTGCATGTCAACCCCGGCAATGGTGGCTAATGCCTCAAATCCCTATCCTGAATGGGATTTACACAAATGCCACGCCGGAGCTTCGCACTAGCTATCCGGTGAATTTCTACGCTGTCCCCAAGGAAAGCGGGGTTGGCGCGGGTTTCTTGCGTCCGGCCTCTGGGATTGCCCAATTCGCCGCTGGCCCCGGCATTGATCGCGGCGGTATTGAGTGGAATGGCACTCTTTACCGCGTGATGGGCAGCAAGTTTGTCTCCGTGTCTAGCGCGGGCGCTGTGACGATAATCGGGGACGTTACTAGCGACAACGAGCCTGTTACGCTGGATTACAGCTTTGATAAGATAGGCATCCGCTCTGGCGGGTTTCTGTATTACTGGGATGGCTCCACCCTCACTAAGGTGACAGACCCCGATCTGGGGGTGGTCAACGATATGGTTTGGGTCGATGGCTATTGGATGACGACTGACGGGGAATTTCTTGTCGTCACCGAATTGAACGATCCGACACAGGTTGACCCGCTCAAGTATGGCTCAAGCGAGGCCGACCCTGACCCTATTCTGGCGATCAAAAAAATCCGCAATGAGGTCTATGCGCTGAACCGCCACACGGTAGAGGTGTTTGATAACGTTGGCGGTGAATTGTTCCCGTTTGCGCGCATTGAGGGTGCGCAGATTGAAAAGGGGGCGCTGGGCCGCGATTGCACTTGCGTATTCCTTGAGAGCCTCGCGTTTATTGGTAGCGGGCGCAATGAGCAGGTTTCCGTCTATGTGGCGATGAATGGCGCGGCGCAAAGACTTTCGACCCATGAAATTGACCTAATCCTTGAGGGGTATTCGGAAAGCGAATTGGCTGGAAGCGTTCTTGAGGCGCGCAATCAGGGGAGCCATCAATTCCTTTACGTTCACTTGCCCGATAGGACTTTGCTGTATGACGCGGGCGCATCGCAGGCGCTTGGCGAGCCGGTGTGGACGATCCTTCAGTCGGGCGTCCTTGAGCGCGGGCAGTATCGCGGGAAGTTCTTTGTCCGCGCCTATGGCAAGTGGGTTTGCGGCGACACGGCAGGCGAGCGTCTGGGCTATCTGGTGGAGGACATCGGGTCTCACTACGGGGATGAAACCCGGTGGGAGTTTGGAACGCAAATCCTGTATAATGCTGGGCGCGGCGCGATTGTTCACGAATTGGAATTGGTGACGCTGACGGGTTCGGTTACCGGCCAGCCTTATATTACATCCAGTTACAGCCTTGACGGTGTTACATGGTCTGCTGACAAGGCGATTAGTGCTGGCGGAGTTGGCCAGCGGGGTAAGCGGCTTGTGTGGTTCGGGCAGGGCTATATGCGGAATTGGCGCGTCCAGCGGTTTAGGGGGACGAGCGATGCCCACCTGACGTTTGTTCGGCTAGAGGCGCGAGTGGAGGGGCTGGCGGCATGACGTCGCTCAACCGTGACGAGATTGCTCGGATTGTCGGTAATGACCCTAGGTCAATCCGGCAGTTCGAGAGGCTGTTTGCGGATGTTCAGGCAAACATCGCGGGGCCTTCCACTATCGTCCTGAATTACGCGTCAGACGGGACGCTCA
>JBIICJ010000090.1:0-4812 GCA_044238965.1 Micavibrio sp.
ATGGATTATATCGCACCCAGTTTGCATCTTCACCAAGATAGTCTTGCCAAACATATTGTAACCGTTGTGGGCGCAGGTGATCATGTGATTGCCGCAACCGCCATCGGCATGGCATTAGAAAAACCTCACGATGAAATTTTAATGTTCGCATCACATATCGCCGCAATACATATTGAACAAGGCATAACGGATAATGTGACACCAATTGAACCACAAACGGATTGGGGAATCGCCAGACAAACAATTGCCGCATGGCAACAATTAGGTTTAAAAGTCGGATTTACTAATGGGTGTTTCGATATTTTGCATGCGGGTCATGTGATGTATTTAAACCAAGCCAAACAACATTGTGATCGTTTGGTATTAGGATTAAATTCCGATACATCAGTGCGCATTCTAAAAGGTGTCAATCGCCCGATTAACAACGAACAAGACCGCAAAGATGTAATGATGGGGTTAAAGGCTATTGATCATGTGGTGTTTTTTGGCGCTGAAAACGCGGGCGATGACAACACCCCGACCAATGTGATTGCGCATCTGAAGCCTGATATCTTTTTCAAAGGCGGTGATTACACAATTGACCAATTGCCCGAAGCCAAAGCCGTTTTATCATATGGTGGTGAGGTCAAAATTTTGGGGTTGTTGGACGGACGATCCACGACCAATATTATTGCGAAATCTCAGAAGAATTAACCAAGTGAGAATAAGTTATCTGTAAGATTTTTTTATTGACATATTAAATTGTTTTATATTATGTTTTAAAATATAAAAAGAAACGAAAGAAAAGTAAAATGAGTGATCACATACTTGCAATTTTCACTTCAGCTGGAAGAGCTGTTATGGATAGAGGTGAGGCCTTAGATCTAGGCCTTGTACCTAATGGCGAACAATTAAAGATAAATTTAAGGTTAGATGATAAGGGTAAAACAGTATATTATCCTGGAAAACCAATTAGTTACGATGTTTTTGTTTAAAATTTAAGATTCCTATAAAAAACTTTGTACTTAGTTATAATAAAGATAATATATCTATATATTGATCATATTACACATATAAACACAACATATTGACATTATACCGAATCTAAATGATACTCATTCTTAATTGCACTATTTAGCACATTGAAGGGGGATATCATGTTGGTAAATGATTTAATCACATTGGAAACCTATTTCGGGCGTGAGGCGGCGGTCAAAAGCCTCGATGATCTGATTATCGCCTTTGGCGCAGAAGAGGTTGGGCGTGCCGTTACCAATCATTATATCGAATTGCGACCTGTACCCTGTCGCATCTATGCTTGTTTAACCGAAACAGCGCGCATGCAATTTTTATCACACTAAATTTTTATAAAGTCGTTTTGACAAGATACATAATGAATGGCAATCTACAGACATGAAACATATTGTTCTTTTCTCTGTAGCATTGCTGTCACTCACATCATGCTTTATGGACACGCCAACACAATCCATGCCAAACGGATATTATTATCAAAACGCTAATAAATATTCGGTGTCTAACCCGCCGCCAACGCGCCCATGGATCATCAAAGAACGCCGCGACAAAGTTGATATTTCAAACCGCGCTGGAGTTGCCCTTACGACGCAGGCGCGACAGTCATACAATCCTTAAAATAACCGCAGGCTTGCAATGCCTCATCACGCGTGAAACCTGATAACCGGGCACGAAATACCCATGTCGCATCGGCAGCACGCATGGGCACGATCACAGCCTGTGCCTTTGCCATTAAATTGGGCGGCAACATTCGTTGCGCCTTATACAACGCCTGATCAGTTGTGGCACGATTTTGATAAGCACCAATTTGTATCGCCCATTGCCCCGTACCGCCCGATAGATTTGTATTGGTATTTGCCGATGGCATATACGAATTTGCACGTACATTTGTGTCCTTTGGCGTTACTGTGCGCGTTTGTTCATTTGGCGCAGATGAATATGTTCCCACAACGTCATTAAAATGTGGTTCACCTGCTGAAATAGTTACATTTGATCGTGCTTGACCGCTATCAGGAGTGCTCGGTTTTGTTGTTTGAATGATTGGATTTTGATCTGTGGTTTCTTGGGTAGAATTTTTGGTGGTTAACTGACCAGCATAATATAAACGCCGCGCATCCTCAAAACCTGCATCTAATAATTTTTCCATGTGGGCGTTACGTGAATAAGATGATTGCCCGCCAAAAACAACACCAATGATGCGAATACCATTTTGTTTGGATGATGCAATCAAGTTGAAACCTGATGCATTAATAAACCCTGTTTTAATACCATCCATGCCCGGGTATTTTTCCATTAACCGATTATGATTGCGGTGTGTGACACCTTTATACGTGAAACTTTTCATTGAAAAAACTGGGTAATATTGCGGGTAATACGTAATAATAAATTTTGCCATACGCGCCATATCGCGCGCTGTTGTGACCTGCCGTGAATCGGGTAATCCAGACGCATTTCGAAACCGCGTGCGCGACATACCAATTTGTTGGGCGCGCCGTGTCATGTGATTGGCAAACGCTGATTCTGATCCTGCCATATGTTCAGCCAGTGCAACTGAAATATCATTTGCCGATTGTGTCACCAATGCACCAATAGCATCTTTAATGGAAACTGATCCGCCAGCGGGCACACCCAACTTAGTCGGCGACATACCTGCCGCACGCTTTGATACGCGGATTCGGTCAGACATTTTAATTTTACCTGCCTGCATTTGATCAAACAAAATTAAAAGTGTCATTGCCTTTGTAAGTGATGCAGGATGGCGAATAGCATCTGCATTATCCTGATGCAAGATTTTACCTGTGCTGGCCTCAATGACGATTGATGCATATTTGGGGTTACTTTTTTTTGCTTTTGATGACCGTGCTGCCTCGGCCTCACAAGGAAAAACCAAGATGAGGGCAACCAAACAAAGCGATTTTATTATGTTAATTAATAGAGGGCGGGTCATGGTATGAATGAGGTTATGATTCGGATGGTATATAAGTAAACCATAAATATGTAAGGTCAAAAAGTCGATATCAAAGGGCCTAAAGATTTTTTTGCACTGCACAATAATTTCATTGACGAATCAGATTAGCTTCTCTATATTAACCTTTGTGCATTGCACCAAGCATATATGGAGATACCAATGGCCAGCAAGAAAAAGACAGGCGCAAAATCAACCGCCAAAGCAAAGATAGTTTCACCTGCGTTACAAAATGCCAAAACAGCACAATCAACCGTTGTACCGTTTGCGCCATTTTTATCTGATTTTAGCAACAACAAGGATATGGAGAGCCTTATGAATTCACAAAAAAATCAATTTGAAAAATTATCAGCCGACGCCAGCGAACAAGCCCGCCAAGCTTCAGACATCTTGATGAAATCAGGAACTGTCATGATGAAAGGTATGGAGCAAGTTATGAAGACCTGCATGACCATGGCACAAGCATCAACACAACGTAATACCGAAGCTTTGAAAGAAATTATGGCATGCAAAACCATTAATGATTTCACAGAAACTCAAACACGTTTATCACAGCAAAATTTTGATGAAATGATGCAGAATGCGACCAAATTATCAGAAATCTGTATCAAACTTTGCACAGAAGCATTTGATCCAATTAATGACCAATTTAGCAAAGCAATTAAAAAAGCCAGCGATCAAATGGCAGCATAATTTTTATACAAAAAACTTTTTTAAAAAAGGGGCTGTTTTTTAACAGTCCCTTTTGTTTTTTTCACTAAAATAGACTAAATTATAATCATGTCTGAGCCAAAGCCTCCCATTCTTCCCCCTGAGCGTCCTGACCGCCAAACGGGCGTTATTTTAAAAACACGCACAAAAACATCTAAACCTGGCATGTTCAAAGTCTTATTATTAAATGATGATTTTACGCCAATGGAATTTGTGACGCATGTGCTTGAGAAATTTTTTAACAAAACAACCGCCGAGGCCACCGAAATTATGTTGCACGTCCACAGACGCGGTGTTGGGTTATGCGGTGTTTATACATTTGAAATCGCCGAAACCAAAGTCAATCAAGTGATGGATTTTGCGCGGGCAAACGAACAACCATTACAATGTACGATGGAAAAGGAATAACGATATGTTATCACGTAACCTTGAACAAACTTTACATCGCGCGCTGTCACTTGCCAATGAACGCCAACATGAATTTGCAACATTAGAACATTTGCTCCTCGCCCTTATTGACGATACAGATGCATTAGCCGTTCTTCGTGCCTGCGGCGTCAATTTGGATGTCTTAAAGCTACAAGTACAGAATCATATTGATCATGAATTGACCTATCTTATTTCATCAGAAATGGTGGAATCAAAACCAACCACGGCGTTTCAACGCGTTTTGCAACGTGCGGCTATTCACGTGCAATCATCAGGACGTGAGGAAGTTACGGGCGCAAATGTATTGGTGGCTTTATTCTCTGAACGCGAAAGCCATGCGGTTTATTTCCTGCAGGAACAGGAAATGACCCGCTTTGATGCAGTGAATTATATCTCGCATGGCATTGCCAAAATTCCCAATGCAGGCGGTGACAATGCCCCCCGTGTACCGCGCGGTACCGATACCAACAATGATGAAAAAATTGTGGTGGTTGGGCAAGAAGCGTTAAACGCATATTGCGTAAATTTAAATGAAAAGGCCAAAGACGGAAAAATTGATCCTCTTATCGGTCGCACCAAAGAAGTCGAGCGTACTATCCAAATTTTATGCCGCCGTTCGAAAAATAATCCACTTTATGTTGGCGACCCTGGCGTTGGCAAAACCGCAATTGCCGAAGGATTGGCCAAAAAAATTA
>JBIICJ010000066.1:0-8681 GCA_044238965.1 Micavibrio sp.
AATTATCGAAGACGACGTGCCTGATGTTTTAAAAGGGTGTACCATTTATTCACTTGATATGGGCGCATTACTTGCGGGCACACGTTATCGTGGTGATTTTGAAGAACGATTAAAAGCCGTCATTAATGAATTGCAAAGCATGGATAATGTTGTTTTATTCATCGATGAAATTCATACTGTGATCGGCGCGGGCGCCACATCGGGCGGGGCGATGGATGCATCAAACTTACTCAAACCCGCACTCAGCTCAGGCGAATTACGCTGCATCGGATCGACCACATATAAAGAATATCGGAATCAATTTGAAAAGGATCGTGCACTTGTCCGACGTTTCCAAAAAATTGATGTGAATGAACCATCAATTGACGATGCGATTAAAATTTTGAAAGGGTTGAAACCTTATTACGAGGAATATCATAAGGTGAAATACACACCCGAGGCAATCAAAGCCGCCGTTGAATTATCGGTCAAATATATTGGTGATCGCAAATTACCTGACAAAGCCATCGATATTATTGACGAAGTGGGCGCAGCGCAAATGTTACTCCCCGCCAGCAAGCGCAAAAAAACAATTGGCATCAAAGATATTGAAATGGTTGTGGCGGCGATTGCACGCATTCCCGCCAAATCAGTTTCCAAAGATGATAAAGCTGTTTTAAAATCATTGGAACGCGATTTACGCACGATGGTATTTGATCAAGAAAAAGCCATTGCCACATTGTGTGATGCGATCAAAATGGCGCGGGCAGGTTTGCGTGATCCCGAAAAACCAATTGGATCTTATTTATTCTCTGGCCCCACAGGTGTTGGGAAAACAGAAATTGCCAAACAACTTGCCAAAACGCTCGGCATTGAACTTATTCGCTTTGATATGTCGGAATATATGGAACGTCATACGGTTTCACGCTTGATTGGTGCGCCCCCAGGTTATGTTGGATTTGATCAGGGCGGTTTATTAACCGACAAAGTTGATCAACATCCGCATTGTGTTGTATTGCTCGATGAAATTGAAAAGGCGCATCCTGATTTATACAATATTTTGTTGCAAGTGATGGACTACGGTAAACTGACCGATAATAACGGAAAAACAATTGATTTCCGCAATGTCATTATGATCATGACAACCAATGCAGGCGCAGCGCAATTAGCCAAAGCGCCGATCGGATTTCAATCAACGCGCCGCGTTGATGATGATGCCGAGGAAATTAAACGTTTATTCTCACCTGAATTCCGCAATCGTTTGGATGCCATTGTACCATTTGATCCATTAACACAAGACACCGTCATGCGCGTCGTTGATAAATTTATTATGCAACTTGAGGCATTATTATCTGAACGCGATGTATCAATCACCTTGAGCGATTCGGCGCGCGTCTATTTGGCAAAAACAGGGTATGACCCCACGATGGGCGCACGCCCACTCGCGCGACTAATTCAAGACAGAATTAAACGCCCCTTGGCCGAGGAATTATTATTCGGATCATTGCAAAATGGTGGCGCCGTATTTATCGATTTAAAAGGTGATGAATTGGTTTTTTCTTATGATGAAGATAATGCGGAACCAACCACAAAGAAAACTAAACCTAATGAGGCCGTAACTGTTTAAATTTTAAATTGATCTATTTGTGGACGCAAAACCGCGCTTGGATCATTAATCGTAAAATTAACCTCTTGTTTTAATGGCACGGCCTGTGTTTGCACCACTGTCTGTGTGGCACTTTGGTTAAATGTGTCTTGCAATTTTATATCGCCCGTTGGTGTTTTGGTGGTTTGAAATTTTGATGCTGCACTATCCTGAGATTCAATCTGATTGGCAACGGAAAATTTATCATCGCCCTTTTTATCCAAAATATCAAATCCATCAAAATCAATTAAACTCTTATCCTTCTCAATAATGGTGCTGATGGTTGTCCCAAACTCATTTTTCTTCTTTGATTCTGGTTTTTCCTCTTCAATTTTTACAACATCTTCACGTTTTGCAGTGACTGCACGATCGTCTTTGTCAATATTTTCATCAACTTTTGCTGTGGTTGTCTGTGTTTTTATATCTTGGCGCAAATCACTGCCAATTGATAATGCTGCATTGGTAATGCCCGTGACAATACCCGCCTGCCTGATCATCGTTGCGGCAATTTCGCGCATTTCATCTTGGCGCAACACTAATCGTGCCTGAAGATTTTCAATTAGATTCGGATCAGCCACATCAGATGGTTGAATTTGATGTGTAATAACACCAACTTCACCAATAAAAATCTTTTTCTTTAAATCTGATTCTGCATCAAAGGCTGATGCCCCAGGAATGATTGAACTAAACGGACCCAAAGCCAATAGGCGCATTTTCTCCGCCCATTCATCACTTACCTCTAGCTCTTCTTCCTCTAATAATTTACGCAATTCTTTAGGGTCTGGTTTTTTCTTACGCGTGTCGTCTGATTTTTTGCCGCCGCGCCCATCACTATCACCATCTTCGTCATCTTCGTCTGAATCAGAGTCATCAAATTCCACCGATTCTTCATCAATCAGGAATGATAATTCATCTTCATTTATATTATCAGGCATCATTATTTCCTTATGTGATCAAATATAATGCCATCACGAATACCAGCAACAGACACAATAATGTTTTGAATGGACAGCGTTTCAACAACTGCGCGTAATGCCAATGATGAAATTGGTAATAATTGAGCGCGATGATGTTCCAAACGATATATTTTGATTAATTGTGAAGATGTCATTCGCTCAACTTTATGACAGAATTTTATAAGTTCTGATGCAGACATAACACAACCATGCAAACGAACGCCTTGTTTCTTTTGGTCGATATAATAAGCCTGTGCCAAGGCACGCCATGATCCACCAATCACATATAAATTAGGTGTATATTTTATAGATTGAAATGCGGGTAATAAAATATCTTGAATATGATCAAATGCTTTATTTTTTAAAGGTTTTATGCGAAACGCGCCGACAGGAAAACTAAGCTCGGATGATATTTTCTTATTTGAAATTTTTGCAAATTCCAAACTTCCACCACCAAAATCTGCCACCAGGCCTTTTGCTTCTGGCTCAAGGCTCATAACTCCCAAGGCAGCATAGTGCGCTTCGTCATGGCCAGATATAATTTTTATACTCAACCCTGTTTCACGCTTAACGCGCGCTAAAAAAGACTTAGAATCTTTTGCATCACGAAGGGCAGCTGTCCCAACTGTAATAATTTTTTTTACGTTTTTTGCTTTTGCCAATAAAGAAAATGCCTTTAATCCCAACAGAGCTGTTGCAACTGCATTTTTATTTAATTTTTTTGTAGCGGGAATATCTTGTCCCAAACCACAAAAAATTTTCTCATTAAAAATTTGAACGGGGATTTTATGCTGACAATCAAAGATAACCATCCGTACCGAGTTCGATCCTATATCAATTACGGAAACGTGATTATTTTTCATGACACCATATTATTTTTCATTCATTGAATTTTCAAGCGTTTTCGATACAGGTTTTAAAAGATACTGCATAACTGTTCTTTGTCCTGTCATAATATCAACATTGGCAACCATCCCTGGAATGATGGGCAATACTTCGCCATTATGTTTTAAAATATTTTGATCGGTACGAACTTTTACGCGGTAGAAACTTTCACCTTTTTCATTTTTGATCGTATCCGCAGAAATTTCAGTCACCTTACCCTTTAGGCCGCCATAAACAGCAAAATCATACGCAGTAAATTTTACCATTGATGGCATACCAGGACGAAGGCGTGCGATATCCGCAGGTTTAATTTTTGCCTCAACAATTAGCTGATCATCCATAGGAACAATCTCAACCACGGGTTCGCCTGGTTTTACAACACCGCCAACTGTATTTACTTTCAAATCTTTGACGATACCATCAACAGGTGACTTAATCTCAGTACGACCTTTGCGATCTTGCAAACCGCTTAATGTTTGTTTTAATGCATTCATTTCAATTGTTTTGGCGGCTAATTCCATTTGGGATTGCGCGGTTAATGTACTACGTAATTCACCAATGCGAGCTTGAGCTTGTGCGATCGCTGAATTTGCGCGCGGTATAGAATTACGTACGCTGTTTAATTCTGTTTCTTTTTCTTTGATTCCGCGTTCCAGTTGTAATAATTCAATACGTGGCGCAGAGCCACGTTCAACAAGAGGACGAATTTGTTCTAATTCTTGTTGTTGTAAACGAATAACGCCTGCAAGATCACTTGATTTTGATTGTAACTCTGAGACTTCTTGACGACGCTGCGCAAGCTCTGTTTCTAAAACCATTGTTTGCCCTGATAATTTCATGCGGTTGGCACTAAAGGCACTCATTTCCTCAGCAACTGATTGTGGTGCTTTTTCCATGACTTCGGGTGGAAATTCAATTGTTGGTTTTCCTTCGACTTCAGCCTGAAGGCGCGTAATTGTGGCCAATAACCCTAAATACCTAGCTTCGTTTGTACCTAGTTCAGAATTGGCACCAACATCACGAAGGCGCATAATGGTTTGTTCTTTTTTAACAGTATCGCCTTCTTTGACAAAGAATTCATCAACGATACCGCCTTCTAAATTTGAAATAATTTGCACTTCACTTGAGGGAACAACTTGTCCTTCACCACGTGCGGAAATATCAATCTTTGCAAATGATGACCAAATGATAAATACAACAAAGAATGCGAAAATTGTGACCAATAAAAGATGCCTATGAAGAGGTAATTCGTCATCCGTCATAAAATAACGATCGGCATAAGCTTCGATTTTCTCTTTGCGCTCTCTTACCCAATCTGATTGCAAAATTGCCCAATCTTCATTCTTATTCAAACGGAGATCTTGGCTTTTTGATGGCTCTTGCTTTTTCATTTCCATTTTCATTGGTTATCTCCCTTATTCGCCTGCGCGCCCAAATTCACGGTTTTGTAAACGACGAATAATCTCATCACGTGGCCCAAATGCTAAAATACGACCACGATCGATTAAGATTAATTTATCAACCAAATCTAACATTGATCCTTTGTGCGTGATCAGAATTGTTGTTTTTGATTGTGTTAATACCTTTAATCGTTGGCGCAAACGATTCTCAGACGCGGGGTCCATTGATGCTGTTGGTTCATCTAAAATCAATACAGGTGGATCATATAATAATGACCGCGCAATGGCGACGGCTTGACGTTGACCGCCTGATAATGATTCACCACGTTCACCAACTTGGGTATCTAATCCTTTTTCTGAGTCGCGTAAAAATTCCATCACGCCCGATAATTCTGCGGCACGTAACACAGAACTATCTTGTGCTGTTTCATGCCCCATAGTGATATTTTCGCGTACCGATCCATAAAATAAATTTGGGCTTTGTTGAACAGCGCCGATATTACGACGTAAATCGCCAGGATCTATTTGACGAACATCTGTGCCGTCTAATAATATTGCGCCTTTTTCTGGCTGATATAAATTCAGCAATAAACGTTCAATTGTTGTTTTCCCTGAACCCACAGCCCCAATAATTCCAATATGATCACCCTGATTAATTGTAAATGATACATTTGATAACGCAGGGTGTGTTTGACCAGGATACATAAATGTCACATCACGAAATTCAATATTGCCCATTACGCGCGGCACAGAAATAAAATGTTTATCGGCAGGACGTTCAACAGGTTTTCGCATTAAATCTTCAAGATGCTTTAATGCTTCATAGCTTTGATTAAATCGTGTCAGCAACCCAGCGACCTGAGATAATGGTCCCAATGCACGCCCAACCAACATGACAGATGCCACCAATGCCCCTTGGGTAATCATAGCATTATTGATCATAATGACGCCGCCAATCACAACAGCAATCGTTGTGATCTGTTGAATATAATAAGAAAAATTCATCGCAAATGTAGCAACGCGGCGTGTTTTGACTGAAGTGCGTGATCCTTTATCAGATAATTCTTCCCATCTGCGTTGCACATGACCTTCGGCCGCTTGTGTTTTAATTGTTTCTAAGCCTGTAATCGTTTCAAATAACAATGCATTTTTTAAAGCATTTTCCATCATCGATTCGCGCATAATTTTTTGTAATGGTTTTTGTAAAAACCACCCAACGATAACCACAATCGGAATGGTGACGAGCGGAATAATCGCAAGCGGCCCCGCAATAATCGCAATGATAATCACAAAGAAAATAGCAAACGGAACATCAACCAATGCCGTCATTGTTGCGGATGTAAAAAAATCACGAATAGACTCAAATTCACGTACGTTACTCGCCAAGACACCAGCCGATGCGGGGCGTGCCTGCATCGTCATGCCAAGAACTTGTTCAAATAATTTTGCTGAAATTTTTACATCGGCCTTGCGCCCTGCAACATCAAGAAAATAAGCACGCATATTCTTCATAAAGAAATCAAAGCTGTAAACCAAGAACGCACCAATCGATAACACCCATAATGTTTCATAGGCAGAATTCGGGATAACACGATCATATACGTTCATAATGTATAAAGTGCTGGCGAGCGCAAATACATTAATCATGACTGTTGCCAAAATGACTTCTTTATAAATTTTCCAATTTTCTTTAAGGCAACCCCAAAACCAATCCTGCGCCGTATCAATTGTTGCAGGGCCTGCGCGATCATCGGTACGCGCCACGGGGCGGATATAAAATATATAACCTGTAAAAATTGATTTGAGTTCAGACAGTTTTAATTCACGACGCTCATCAGGCGTTTCAGGAAATTGCACCACGAAAATTGTTTCAGGGTGAATTTGTGCATCTTTTCCTGGCTCTTTTTTAGGTGGGTATTTTGCGGGGTGCTTTACTTCCCACAAAATACAAGCTTGTTTATGTTCGAGCGCGAGAATACAGGGTACATTCGGCGAAATGGCCAATGCCTCTAATGTACGTTCAAAAATGCGCGTGGTTAAGTCTGCGCGTTCAGCTGCACGTTCAAATAATGTTGGTGTAATTCCTGTTGCAGGAATCGGCAAACCCGCAGTCAAAGAATTTGATGAGATGCGACGACCATAATGCCCCGCCATGATGCGCAACGTTTCAACCAAAGATGATGAAATAGCCATGCGATCAGCCTCTAACGGCCATGCATCAGGATGCTGTATATCCACCTTTGCGCCCGCAGCTTGCCCATCGTCATGTGATGGATAATTATCATGAGGAGAATAATTAGGCGTTTTCGGTACGTCGGTCATTGATGCCTCAGTGGGATTTTATCTATGCGTAAAAATATATGAAAAAACTGCGCAAATGATAGATCTGCGCAGTTTTTAGAATGTCTGAAAGCCATTAATAAGCAGTTAAGATTTGTTATTTCCAATCCAGTTTGGGATGATGGATTTATCATTATCTGTTGCAGTACGGCCAGATTTATTACCATTCATGTTGCCAGAGCTACGATCACGAATAATCGCTTCTTTTGGATAACTTACACCTAAATAAGGCATTAATTTACCCTTGAGGGCTAATAAACGGTGGCCTGCAAACATTTCCAAATATTCGTTATTAATTGAATTTGATCGTGAGACGAACCATTCATTTTGGGCATCAAGTACATCGAGCAATGTACGGCGATCTAAATTAAATTGATCTTTATATGCCTGCACAACTGAAGAGTTGGCAGCCGCCTGAACACGGAATTGTTCGGCGCGCGCTGCAGCAGCGCGCTTGCTTTCCCACGTTTGACGCACATCATTTTCAAGTGAACGAGATGCAGCATCGCGCGCGTTTTTTGCTTGGGCATGGCGGTATGTCAATTCACGGATACGTGCCTGATCACCACCGCCGCGGAATAAATTCCAATTGGTACGTACCAATGCCGATCCACCAATAACATCACCATGAACGCCGTCAACGTTATCGGCAGCGTTACCATTCACAACCAAATCAACCTGCGGATACAATGTTGATTTTGTTTGTTCACGTTCTTTAAGCGCGACATTTACATCTGCTTCAACGATATCTAATGATGGGCTTTGTGTTAACGCTTCCTTGACTTCGTCTTCAAGGGTTCCGTTCAACCAATCATTAGGGACTGTTGGACGAATTAAATCAGGTTGTGGTGCATCACCAACACGGCGGCGGTAATTATTTTCAGCCGTACGCAATGATTGTGCAACGTTTGCTTCGGTTGCACGTGCAGATGCCAAACGAGCACGAGTTTGTTGTACATCGGCATCAGTTGAACGACCCGCACCAGCGGCATCTTCAATTTGCGCTAAAATATCAACGTGTTGTTTCGTATTTTCTTGCGCAATTGCTAATAATTCGCGTTGACGCAAAAGATCAATGTATGACTCAACAATATCCAAACCTAAAAATTCAGCGGTTTCACGAACACGGTGTGAAGCCGAGCGAACACGCCATTTCTGACGTGCGTTTTCATACGCGGTTTCGTAACCATCAAACAACATTTGTGTTACAGTAACGCCCGCTGTGCTGCGATAAAAATCATTTCTATCGGGCGACACGCCATCATCAGGATTCTCATCAGAAAATTCATAACCTGTGTCGGCTTGAAAATCGACAGATGGAAGATATAATGCTTTAGCTTGACGCAATTCTTCATCTGTTGCGCGACGGTTATTTTCAACAGCTTCTGTTTGTGGGTTGGTTAGTACACCAACAGCGACTGCATCACGAAGATTGATAATACGATCGGTTAGGCCGCCAACAACAGGAGCCGTACC
>JBIICJ010000167.1:0-3361 GCA_044238965.1 Micavibrio sp.
GAGCCTTGATGGCAGCCTCAGCTCTCTGAAGCCGCCTGGGATCTGGTTTTCCTCGTCCCATGAGTAGATGCCGGTGAGATTGATGTGCTCCCAGCTGAGCGGCGAGACGTGCTTGAGGAGGTGATCGGGCGCGATCCGGCCGTTCCGGCGCAGATGCGCGACGGCGCGGCTGAGATAGACGGTGTTCCAGTGCACGATGGCGCTGACGACGAGATTGAGGCCGGAGGCGCGGAAGGCCTGGCCCTCGAAGGAGCGATCGCGGATTTCGCCGCGCTCGTGGAAGAAGACGGCGCGTTTGAGCTTGTGCGCGGCCTCGCCCTTGTTGAGCCCGGCCTGGCAACGTCGACGCAAGGAGAGGCTGGAGTACCACTCGATCATGAAGAGAGACCGCTCGATGCGGCCAAGTTCGCGCAAGGCTTTCGCCAACTGGCTGGGGTTCGGTGACGCGGCAAGCTTTTTCAGGATGGCCGAGGGCGCAACGGCGCGCGTGCTGATCGAGGCCGCCAGACGCAGCAGATCGTCCCAGTTCTCCAGGATCAGCGGGGCATTGATCGGCGCGCCGATATGGCCCGCGAGAGCTGGATAAGTCCCGGCCTTCTCGAAAGTGTGGAACTTCCGGTCCTTGAGATTGCGCAGGCGCGGCGCGAAGCGTTTGCCGATCATGGCGAAAAGCGCGAAGACGTGATCGCTGGCACCGCCGGTGTCGGTGAAGTGCTCTTCGATCTCCAGAATGGTGTCATGGTCGAACAGGCTGTCCAGAACATAGGCCGCCTCGCTTTCGGTCGGGCTGATTGGCAGGATGCCGAAGTAGCCGTACTGGTCGGAGAGATGGCTGTAGAACTTCGTGCCCGGCTCGCTGCCGTAGTGCAGATTGACATCACTGCGGCCTGCGGCTCGGTCGCTGGCCCGGAAGAACTGGCCGTCGGACGAGGCGGTGGTGCCGTCACCCCACAAGGCGGCGTGCGGATGGCGGGTATGGGCGTCGGTGATGGCGGCCTGCGCCGACCGGTAGGTCTCGGCGCGGGCATGGAACATGCGCATCCAGCCGATCTGATGGGCGCTGATCCCCTTCGAAGCTCCGGCCATGCGCTTGGGGCCGAGATTGGTCGCGTCAGCCAGGGTGCCGGCGAGCATGGCCGGGATGTTGTGCGGCATGTCGCCGGTGCGGATATGGGTGAACTGATCAGCGAAGCCCGTCCATTCATTCACCTCACGCAACAGGTCGGGCACTTCGACAAGAGGGTACGTCTCGTTCAGTTCGAGATTCAGGGCCTCGGCGTCAGGCGGAACCTCGCTGGCCAGCGGCGTCACCAGCAAGGAGCCGGCTTCGAGACGGACGCCCTCGAGCTTGCCGTTCCTGGCGCGATAGGCGAGCCGCTTCAAGTTGAAGTCGAGCAGCTGCTGCATCTCGGCGAGCCAGGCCGCGCCGTCGCGCTGCACGCCAAGGCCGAGCTGGTCGGCCTCTTTCAGAGCAGCGAAGTCCTTGTGCGGCATGAGATGCTCGGCCATCGGCCGGAATGACTGGCTCCCCTCGACCCAGACATCCGCCGAGCGCAGCCGCTCGCGCAAGACCGCCAGGGTGGCGATCTCGTAAAGACGACGATCCGGCTTTGGCCCAGCGAAGGTCAGCTTGCGGGCGTTCGCCGCAAGATGCCCGACAGGAACCTTATCCGGCAGATTGCGCCGGCCGCCTTCATGGAGGGATTTGAGGGTGCCAATCGCCGCGAGCAAAGGATCGTTGCGGCGCGCCGAGCGGAAGATGAACATGCGCAGGAACAGCGGGGCGTATCGGCGGACGTTTCCATAATGCTCGACCGCCACGAGCAGCGGGTCCGGATCGCTGTTTCCCACCATCGCTTCGAGCGCCGGCTTGACCTGCAGCAGGCGATGCCAGCCGATCTGCTGGTGGATCGTCTCGATCGCATCCTCGTCATTGTCGTTGGCGCTCTGAAGCGCGACGATCGTGTCGAGGAAAAGCCGCAGCGCCTTGGCGGTTTCCTTGTGCGCTTCGGCATGGCGCTGCTTCTTGCGGGCCTGCGCCTTCGCGAAGAGCCTGCCGATCAGCTTGATGAACATCGTCACCGCATCGTCGGTCAGCTTCTGGCCGAGCCTGATGACCTGAGCGACGATCGTCGCGCGGCGCCTGCTCGCATTGAAGTCGGCGGCAAGCCAGGCCGGCGTGACATCGCCTTCTTTCACCATCTGGTCCCAGCGCCCCGAGGAGATGCGCGCCTGGAGCCGCGGATCGACATCAAGGGCGCGCAGGAATGACAACCGCTCCAGGACGGCGATGAGATTGCCGGCGGCGGGCGCATCCGGCGCCGATCGCAGCCAATGGAACCGTGTCTGCACGATGGTAGGATCGACCTTCAGCAAATCATCAAGGTGGCCAAGCTGATCGGGCGAAAGGCCGGCGATCAGCGCTGCCTCGGCGCGCTTGCGCGCAATGGCGCGTCCGGCGAGGCCGATCCGCTCGATTGTGTCAGCTGAGGGCAGCAGCACCTTCCGTTCCCGCAAGGCGGCTACGATCGCCTTGGCAATGGTCAGCCCCTTGTCGGTTGTCCCCGCCGTCTCGATCGCAGCGATCAAGGCTGCCCGCCGATCTTCAAGGGTTGCGGCCCGCATGCCGAGGGTAGCGAGAAGCTGGGAGACATGCTCAAGCCGGGTCGGCTCGCGCCGCGCATAGGACCGGAAGCTGTCCGGATCAGCGCCGATCTGCTCCGCAACATACCGCAGCATGTCGCGCGGCGGCGTCTCATGCGGCAAGAGCGCCCTGCCGGGATACCGCATCAGGCAGAGCTGAACGGCGAAGCCAAGCCGGTTGTGGCCGCGCCGGCGCATCACGATCTCCAGCCGATCGGCGGGTGACAAGGTGTAGTGGCGGATCAGGCTGTCCTCGTCGACCGGCACACCGAACAGCTCTTCCCTGTCCTCACGCTTGAGAAGCTTCCGCCGGGCCATGTCTCAACTCCACGCAACGTCAAGCTCCTTTCCGGCATGTCCGCAAACGAGCGGTTCCGGACAGAGCCAGGAAGACCTGTCCATAAAATACCTTGACGGGGTTGTGGACATATCCGACATTTCGGACATCCCATTCGGACGCATTCAGCCCCTCCCGGACCTCCATGCCCCGCACCTTTGCCTATGTTCGCGTCTCCACGACCGGCCAGACGACCGAGAACCAGATCCGGGAAATCGAGGCCGCGGGCTTCTCGATCGAGCCACGACGCATCATCGCGGAAACCATCTCCGGCAGCGTCACGCTCGGCCAGCGCGAAGGTTTCGTTCGGCTCATGGACAAGCTTGAAGCCGGCGATGTGCTCGTCGTCACCAAGCTCGATCGCCTCGGCCGCAACGCCAT
>JBIICJ010000115.1:0-2837 GCA_044238965.1 Micavibrio sp.
TTAAAGGTGAAATCACTGGTAAAGAAGCTTCTGCTCTTGAGAGAGATGTACAAGGTCAAAACTGTAAGTTTGTTCCTACAATATATAAACTAGAGGATGCTCATAAGCTTCCATATTTACATGTTTATGGGTCTCAAGCTGATAAGGATAGACTTGATCAATTGTATGGTGCATTTAAGAAATGTAAGAAAGACATTAAATTCATCATCTTCTCTGAGAGAGAACTTGCTAACTTGAGCAAGGTGGAATTACATAACTGGATAAAACTTGATAAATTTATGGAAGGGATTAACAAACCATTTAAGAGAATTGTAACAGCTCATCTTGTAGGAAAGCTAAAGAGTAAATATAAATCTGTGTTTGGTAAGATGCACCACATGGAAGATATATCTAAAGATCTTTATAATAAGATAAACACTCTTGACACCTATGAGCAGACTTATAATCCAGGATATATGTCTGGAGATACAGAAAAGATCATCTTTGGTACACTTATAGAGATAGCTGAGAAGAACAATCTGTTTGATGGTGAAATCTATCCCATCTATCAAGAAGTAAAGACTATCCTTGAGAAATTCCCATTCATCAAATCTATGTTCGAGGTGATGAGTAGTTATGGACCTAGTGAATCTTTAGAACAAGTGGTGGTTGACTTATTGAAATACAATAAGCACAGAGTTAACTTAGACTGTTACACTGTTAAACTTACAGAGGATCAACCTTTGGAAAAAGAATTAACAGAAGATACAGTTGAAGAGTTACAAGATTAATTACAAAGGGGGGAGAGAAATCTCCCTCCTTATTTACATTTTATAATTATTTAATATTTAAAAAAACAAACATGAACAATTACAGCATGGACTGGTTCAAACAAGAACTAGCAAAATTACAAATCGAAGAACAAAGATTGAAGAATGAGATGATGAGACTTGAATTGGAGAAACAAAAAGAAGAATTGGAAGAAGAAGATGATGATAATGAGTGTGATTGTTGTGATGATGATTATGATAATTATTATCAAAATGAGTATGGAGATCAAGATGATGAGGAAGAGGAAGAAGAATATGTTCCATATGTAAAGCCTTACATGCATCTCAAGATGGTGAATGATGTGTTGACTATCGTTTTGAATGATGGTCAAATCATCAGTAAGCCTAATGCTACACAAGATGATTTCAAAGCAGCACAGAATGCTAGTAGCGAAGCAGATCTATTTAATTTAGTTATGTCTCAAGAGGTGAGAGAAGATAAGATGAAGAGAGATGCTGAAATTTCTAGAATGAAATCTCTACAGAAAGGACTAGATGTGTTGAAGAGTTTTAATGATTTTGTGGTAGATGATTACACAGTCTATCTTAAAGGAATCAGCAGAAGTCTTCCTCAGATTATTGTAGAAGAGTTCATTACAATTATTGGTGCTTATTCTGAAATGGGAATATCTAATGATGAAATAGAGAAGTCTCTACCTTATAATGAGAGCTATCAAGCCCTTAAGAGATTCTTTATGTGGTGTTGCTTGAATCCAAGAGCAGAAGTAGCACATGAGCTATATCGCTTCTTGAAAGAGAATTCATTCAGAATCACTAAGCAGGGATTCTTTGTAGCTCTTAGAAATGTTGTTTCTCTTTGTGATGATACAGCTCTAGTGGATTTTGTGAGCAATTCTTACAATAAGATTAAGGCTATCTGGAAGAAGAATCCTGATGAGTTTCGTGTTGTTAAGTTGCAAGATGGTCAATATCATCTTGAAAAGGTAACAGAAACACCTACTGGAGAAATTGTAGGGAATTTAACATCTCTCTATCTAGAGCTTCCAGAGATGAAGAACAATCGTTATACAGATGATTGGACTAAGACATTTGACATTCGTGTTGGTAAACCAGTAAGTATGCCTATGGGTGAGTGTAACTGGAGCACACAAGATTGTGCTGCTGCAGGATTGCATTTCACTGCTGATCAGATTCATTATGTAGGATGTGGTGATACCTCTATGTTGATCTTAATCAATCCAATGAAGGTTGTAGGTATTGGTCAACACAAAGGTAGATGTTATGAGTATCTTCCTCTTATGACTGTACCACGTGAGGAAGCTACCACTATTCTTCATGATCTAAACTTTGACACTCTAGAGCTAGATAATGATTATGCTGTTCGCGAACTGGAAACATTAGCTGAGAGAGCACAAGCAGGATTTGTAGTAGAATCTCGTAAGTATGACTTTAACATCCCTAACATCTCTATTGCAGAGATTAAAGGTATAGCTGCATCTCTTGAAGAAATGAGAGGTGAGATAGCTGACAGGGTTAAGTCTATCTAATTAAATTAGGAATATACCCCATTTATTCGTATATTTGGGGTATATTTTTTATATTATGGCTACAAAAAGAAAGACTGCAAGGAAGAAGGTTGATAAACCTAGGAATGCAGGTACGATGAGTGAATCAGCTTTCTGGTCCTTCATTAGAAGTGGACTCAGGCAAAAAAGCAGATTTTGGAAACCAATTACACAATGCAAAATGGCTGCTCGTAGGGCTTACAAAGGTCCATTAAAGAGACAAAAGTTTGAATACCAATGTGCAAAGTGTAGCAAGTGGTTCCCAGAGAAGAAAATAAACGTGGACCATGTTCACCCAGCAGGAACTTTAAGATGTGCAAATGATCTACCAGGGTTTGTAGAAAGACTGTTCTGTGAGATTGACAATCTTCAAGTGCTATGTGAAGCATGTCACAATGTTAAAACTCAAAATGAAAAGAATGGAAGATAAACAACTAAAGGTTTCTATTAACAAGGAACCTTCATTTACAGAGATTTGGTATGAAGGATTTGTAGAACTTAA
>JBIICJ010000042.1:0-13410 GCA_044238965.1 Micavibrio sp.
AGGCGATGTCTGTTGAATTGGGTTCTGGTCAATTGATCCCTGGTTTCGAAGATCAATTGGTTGGCAAAAAAGTGGGCGATGATGTAAAAGTTGATGTCACATTCCCAGCAGATTACCACCAAAAAGAATTGGCAGCTCAGCCAGCCATTTTCGAATGCAAAATTGTTGAATTGCGTGAGGCATCTGAAACTAAGATTGATGATGAATTGGCACAAAAATTACGTTTTGAAAATTTGGACAAACTAAAAGATGCAATTGTTCAAGAAATCTTAGGCGATTATGAGCAATTAACACGTATGAAATTAAAGCGTGCTCTGTTAGATGCTCTTGATGATGGTCATGATTTTGACTTGCCACAAGGTATGGTTGATTTGGAATGCGAGTCCATCACAAAACAAATGGAAAAAGAAAAATCACAAAAAGGTGAAACTCTTTCCGATGTCGAAAAAGAAAATTTAAAATTAATCGCGGCACGTCGCGTTCGTTTGGGTTTGGTGTTGGCCGAAGTTGGTCGTGCAAACAATGTTGATGTATCAAATGATGAGCTAACCCGTGCCATTCATGCTGAGGCACGTAAATACCCAGGCCAAGAAATTAAGGTTTTGGAATTTTACAGCAAAAACCCACAGGTGATTGAATCATTCCGAGCGCCGTTATTTGAAGACAAAGTTGTTGATTTCATCTTGAGCAAAGCCACCGTGACTGAAAAAACAGTTTCGATTGATGATTTGACCAATGATGAAGATGATGATTTGGCGACTAAACCAAAGAAATCATCTAAAAAGAAATAAATAATCCCACTTGAACAGTATCGCAACCTTGGTTAGACTCATTGAAAATTCTAACCAAGGTATACAAAATGATTCGTGATCGCGACCCCGTTGAAATATTCGACAATTATCTCGTCCCAACCGTTATTGAGCAAACAAACCGCGGCGAACGCGCGTTTGATATTTATTCACGCTTGCTCAAAGAACGCATTATCTTTTTGGTCGGCGGTGTGAATGATAACGTGGCATCATTAGTTTGTGCGCAGTTGTTGTTTCTTGAATCAGAAAACCCAACCAAAGATATTTATTTCTACATTAACTCACCAGGCGGCGTGGTTAGCTCTGGCTTGTCTATGTACGACACAATGCAATATATCAAACCACCTGTGGCAACTGTATGTATGGGGCAGGCATGTTCAATGGGTTCATTCTTATTGATGGCGGGCGCGGCTGGTAAACGTTTCTCATTGCCAAATTCACGCATTATGATTCACCAACCATCAGGTGGTGCGGGCGGTATGGCATCTGATATCGAAATCCAAGCCAAAGAAATCATTCGTTTGAAAAAACATTTGACCGAATTATATGTGAAGCACACAGGTCAAAAATATAAAATCCTTGAAGACGCAATGGATCGTGACACATGGTTATCGGCAGAAGAATCCAAAGCCATGGGCCTCGTTGACCATGTTGTGTCATCTCGTAATGACGTTGTGCCAATGGTCGAAGAGAAGAAATAAGTCTTTTCCCCAACTGCTCCCTTGATTTCCGATCGAAATTAACCATTTCATTAGATATGGACTGGTAAAGTCGCTTTTTGGCTTTTTCTTGGGCGTGTTTCAGGTAATAGTCGTATGTATATGATTTAGGTGTGAAAGGTTTTTGGTACACATGTTTGGTTTGAAATCATCATCATCAACTCCGTCGAAAAAATTTGCTGTATTGCCGCTGCGCGATATCGTTGTGTTTCCGCACATGATCGTGCCGTTATTTGTCGGTCGCGAGAAATCAGTCAAGGCTCTCGAAAAAGTGATGGAGAATGGAAAGCAAATTTTAATGCTGACCCAAAAATCACCCACCATTGATGACCCCAAGGCCGAAGATTTATACGAAGTTGGTACTATTGGTACAATTCTGCAGTTGCTAAAATTACCAGACGGCACTGTCAAAGTTTTAGTTGAAGGTGAAAAACGCGCGCGTGTGACCGAGTTCACGAACATAGACGATATGTTAGAAGTCGAAGCGATTGAATTAGAAGATTCCACACCTGAAAATGATGAACTCAATACGCTGGCACGTGCACTCACACAGCAATTTGAAGAGTATGTGAAGCTGAATAAAAAAATTCCACCCGAAGTCATTGTATCTATCAATCAAATTTCAGAAGTATCGAAATTATCAGATACCGTTGCATCACATTTAACCATGCGCATCGAGGATAAACAAAAGATCCTTGAAATCGCCAATACCGCCGAACGTGTTGAGCATATTTTCGGCATTATTTATGGCGAAATGGGCGTCCTGCACGTTGAAAAACGTATTCGCGGGCGCGTAAAAAAACAAATGGAGAAAACCCAACGCGAATATTATTTGAATGAACAAATGAAGGCCATTCAAAAAGAATTGGGCGAAATGGACGGCACAGATGAAATGGGTGAATTGGAAAAGCGTATCAATCAAACAAAATTTTCCAAGGACGCCAAAGATCGTGCACTTGCTGAACTCAAAAAATTAAAACAAATGTCGCCGATGTCGGCTGAAGCAACTGTGGTGCGCAATTATCTTGATTGGATGCTCGCTCTGCCATGGAAAAAAACAACCAAGGTCAAAAAAGATATTTCCGAGGCAGAAAAAATTCTCAACAAAGATCATTACGGTCTCGAAAAAGTCAAAGAACGTATTTTGGAATATTTGGCGGTACAAACCCGCACGAATAAGGTGAAGGGATCAATCTTATGTCTCGTGGGCCCGCCAGGTGTTGGAAAAACATCATTGGGACAATCAATTGCGAAGGCAACCAATCGTAATTTCGTGCGTATGTCATTGGGCGGCGTGCGCGATGAGAGCGAAATTCGCGGTCACAGACGCACATATATTGGCGCATTACCTGGTAAAGTTATCCAAGGCATGAAAAAGGCCAAAACATCAAACCCGTTATTCTTGCTCGATGAAATTGATAAATTGGGATCGGATTATCGCGGCGATCCATCATCGGCATTGCTAGAGGTTCTTGATCCCGAACAAAACAATACATTCAATGATCATTATTTGGAATTGGATTATGATTTGTCGGATGTAATGTTTATTTGTACGGCAAATAGTTTGCGCATGCCGCAACCATTACTCGACCGTATGGAGATTATTCGTTTATCGGGTTATACCGAAGACGAAAAATTGATGATTGTCAAAAAGCATTTGATGAAAAAACAAATCAAAAATGCAGGTTTGAAAGAATCTGAAATTAAGATTTCTGATGAAGCCGTGCGTGATCTCATTCGTTATTATACGCGTGAGGCAGGAGTTCGTAACCTTGAACGCGAAATTGCGAATTTGTGCCGCAAAGCTATCAAAGAAATTTTGCAAAAGAAGAAAACGCAAATCGGTATTACAGCCAAAAACCTTGATAAATATGCGGGTGTTCGCAAATATAAATTTGGGGAAATCGAAGATAATAACCGCATTGGTGTGGTCAATGGTTTGGCGTACACCGAATTTGGCGGCGATTTATTATCCATCGAAGCCGTGACCATGAAGGGCAAAGACGGCAAAGTTTCCACCACGGGTAATTTAAAAGACGTGATGCGCGAATCCATCACCGTTGCGGAAATGTTGATCAAATCACGGGCGCGAACATTTGGCGTATCGTATGCGAAATTGCGCGAATTAAATATTCACGTGCACGTACCCGAAGGTGCAACACCAAAAGATGGTCCATCAGCGGGCGCGGCAATGGTCACCGCCATTGTATCGGCATTAACGGGTATTGAAATTCGTCGTGATATCGCGATGACGGGCGAAGTGAATTTACGTGGTAACGTCACCGAGATTGGCGGTCTCAAGGAAAAATTGCTTGCAGCATTACGCGGCGGCATTACCAAGGTTTTGATCCCACGTGACAATGAAAAAGATTTGGAAGAAATTCCCGCGAATGTGAAGAAGGGGCTTGAAATTATTCCCGTCGGCACAATTGAGGAAGTTCTAATGCACGCCTTGGTTGTGATGCCAGAGCCTATTTCAGAGGATTCTGAAAAACAGGAGCTGGAGTTAGCCAAAAAAACGGCGGAAAATAAGGATTCTGACGTAATTCGCCATTGAGTTATGGGGAAAAAGAGGGGTAGGATAGTTCCAACTCAACCTCTTAACCAAAATGAAGTGGTACAGAATCATGAATAAATCTGAATTGATTGATCAAGTTGCTGAAAAAACAGGCATGACCAAAGTGCAAACACAAGAAGCTTTGGAAGCATTCTTGGGCACAATCCAAAACGCATTGAAAAAGAACGAAGATGTGAAAATCGTTGGTTTCGGTGCATTCACCGTGTCAGAACGTGCAGCAACCACAGGTCGCAACCCACGTACAGGCGAAGAAATCAAAATCCCCGCTTCAAAATCACCAAAATTCAAAGCGGGCAAAGAGTTAAAAGACGCTGTGAATAAATAAGGTGAATAAATAATTCGATCTTATTGGATCATAACGAAAAAGCGGGGCTGTAATGTTCCGCTTTTTTTATTTGTTTTGATAAAATAAGGGGTTGATCTTTGTGATGGGATTGGTTACAAAAACGGCTCTTAAGCGCGCTTAGCTCAGCGGTAGAGCAATTCGTTTACACCGAATGGGTCGGGAGTTCAATCCTCTCAGCGCGCACCATTTTAAAGTTTTCTACGAACTCCCTAAAATTAATAATGGCATGACAAAGTCATGCGAGTTCAATCCTCTCAGCGCGCCTTTTTAAAGCTTTTCAAATTATCTTTGAATTAAAACAGGAATGGCCGTAAAGGCGATAAAGCTCTCACGTTTGGGTTTTGCAAGAGGTTGTAATGGCCCACTCATTTTAACCCTATGAACAGCATGAAAAGCCCCAGCTAACGAAGCCTGTGCCTTTGCCTCTGTCATCACCCGTTCAATGAGGGTGTCATGCGACGTCGTGGAATGATATGGCACACGTCCTTTGACCTCAGGCAGTTCACGAATGGTATCACGATTAGCCGATAAAATTTCCCCGACTGTGGCGAATACACCTTTGGCAGAAATTATAACAATTTGATTTTCAAATCTAACCTTGTATGGGTAAATATCGGATGAATTGGGCATACCCATGCGCAAAAGGTCATCTTCAATGCGTCTTAAAATCTCGTCTGGCAGGCCTTGTTTCCCTAAATATGTTGAATCTTTATGGGGCATAATCTTGGTTACCTTAAACTAAGGTCACAAGTCAACTTTATTAACATAATTTTTAACTATTTTTTAATGGCTCTGACGTACCCTAAAACTATAAGAAAAGCCAAAAAGGGAGCCAGCCATGCCAATTTGCCGCGGAATCAAAGTTTCAGAAGACGGAGTTTTAGCGGATATTTGGTTTGATAAGGCGCGGGCGCATAAATTAATTCGCACCGAAAATGGTATCGAAGCTGTGGTATCACCCAACCCACATGGCAAATTATTGGATTTAGAAGGTTTAAAACGCCTTCAAGGGTATGCGAACGGTGAGGAAACCCTTCGCGACCCGAATGGTGAAATCATGAAATTTTCAGACGTATTCTTTTGCATGAATATTTGCTCGCGCTTCCACGAAGTTGACCCATCATTTGCATTATTCATGGATTTCAAAGATCAATCACCTGCTGTGGCTGCATCGACTGTGGAGACGATGTTAAGACGCGCATAAACAAAATTATCCTTTAGGCTAGAACAGAAAAGATACCGCAATGCATATAGCATTTGCGGTATTTTTTTGCTTTAATGCATCATCAATTCTCGAAAGGATTCATCAATGCTTATCGGCGTGCCAAAAGAAATCAAAAAACAAGAACATCGCGTGGGTTTAGTGCCATCATCGGTACGTGAATTTATTGCACATGGCCATAAGGTGATTGTTGAAACAGGTGCGGGTGCAGGCATTGGATTTGGTGATGATGTTTACAAAGCCGCAGGTGCAGAAATTGCAGCAACCGCATCGGATGTGTTTGCAAAGGCAGACATGATTATCAAGGTCAAAGAACCACAACCACAAGAATGCAAAATGTTACGCAAAGATCAGGTATTATTTACATACCTTCATCTCGCGGCGGATAAAGCGCAGGCCGAAGGTTTAGTTGAATCAGGTTGCATTGCAATTGCGTATGAAACCGTTGTCGGGGCGGATGGGCGTTCGTTACCATTGCTTGCACCCATGTCAGAAATTGCAGGGCGTTTATCGGTGCAAGTGGGCGCGCATTATTTGCAAAAACATGTGGGCGGGCTCGGTCGTTTGATGGGCGGCGTGCCAGGTGTGAAACCTGCATCGGTTGTTATTTTGGGCGGTGGTGTATCTGGATTCAATGCGGCACGCATGGCGGTCGGCATGGAAGCCCATGTCACCATTTTGGAAAAATCACCTGATCGTATGCGTTTCTTGGATGATTATTTTGCAGGGCGCGCGACGGTGATTCATTCAACTACCGATTCAATTGAAGAATACGTCACGAATTCCGATGTCATTATTGGCGCTGTGTTAATTCCAGGCGCGAGCGCACCACAATTAGTGACCAAGGATATGCTGAAAAAAATGCGCAAAGGTTCCGTGATGGTTGATATCGCCATCGACCAAGGTGGATGTTTTGAAACATCAAAAGCCACAACGCACGCCGATCCTGTTTATATCGTCGATGATGTTGTCCATTATTGCGTGGCGAATATGCCGGGCGCGGTCGCATTAACATCGGCGATGGCATTGAACCAATCTGTATTGCCCTATGCGCTTAAATTGGCGGATAAGGGTTGGAAACAGGTGTTATTGGCGGATAAAGGCTTCCGTTTGGGGTTAAATGTGTGCCAAGGCCAGATTACCCACCGCGAAGTTGCCGAATCTTTGGGCATGACCTTTACCGAAAACCCAACGGCCTTGGCGGCGTAATAACCCAATAAAATTAGGTGTTTGGATAAATTAAAATAAGGCTTGCGCTTGGGCCATTTTTTTAGTATTCCATGCGCCTACCAATGCGGATGTAGTTCAGTTGGTTAGAACGCCTGCCTGTCACGCAGGAGGTCGCGGGTTCAAGTCCCGTCATTCGCGCCATTTTTCTTCCATAAACGATAATTAGTTTAAGCTAATATACAATTTTCCTTAAAATACTAATCAATTAGTAAATTTTGTCTGTTATACTAAAGCTATGATCATGATTCAAAATTCTTCAAAACAATCTGGTTTTACTCTTGTTGAAATGGCCATGGCAATGATTGTCATTGGCCTTTTGATTGGCATCGTTATCGGCGGTGGAAAAATCAGAGAAAACGCACAAGTCATGGATATCATCAAGCAAGTTACGTTGTTTGATAATTCAGCAGTAAAGTTTCGCGAAATTTATGGTGAGTTGCCAGGTGATATTCGTGATCCAACATCAAAACTAACAAATTGTAATGCTGCTCCTTGTAATCGAGCGGGCGATGGCGACGGTATTTTAGATGTGTCATTATTATCAAGTGATCCATTTACAACAGCAAATGAGCGTTTCACATTTTGGAACCACTTACTTTCCGCTGGATTAATTACAGGCTTTGATGGGACAGATGTTTTAGCGTTTGGTACAGGTGGCTTACCATCATCCGACGTAGGTGGTGGCTATATTATTACATATTCTCCAGGCGTCATTTTTGGAAGCTGGCCATATAGCTTGGGGAGATCGCATCATGTTATAACTTTAAATGCGTCAATATTTCCACAAAGTTTTGGTTGGAATGCCGTAATGAAAACGGTAATATTATCTAAGGTTGATCAAAAAATTGATGATGGGCTTGCGCGCTGGGGTAAAGTTCAGTGTGGCTTGACGGGAACATGTTCAACATTAGCTAATACTCAATCGGTCTATAATATTCCCGAGTCAATGACTAGAATGTTATACGCAACAAAATTTTAGGATTTAAAATGTTTCAAAAAAATAACTATGGTTTTACCCTTGTCGAAATTTCAATGGTAATGATCATTATTGGTTTATTAATCGGTGGTACTTTTGGTGGTTTGGCGATGGTTGAAAATATGAAGGTAAATTCAACGGTTCAACAAATCAAGAAATTTGAAGCTGCCGCTATTAATTTTAAACAAACGTATAATTATTACCCAGGCGATTTAGCAAATCCAACGTCGGTTCTTCCGAATTGTCCATGGCCATGTGATGTATCAGGAAATCAAGATGGTAAAATTACTTCGAGTGGATGGAATCCTTGGACAGGTATAACAAGCTGGAATCGGGAAGAAAGTATATTTTGGAATCATCTTGCAGGGGCGAATATGATTGAAGGTATTATACCCGACGGGGCCGCAACCTTTGGAAGGAATATTCCACTCAGTCCTTTTGATACGGGATATAGCTTGGCACATAATGGAATAGCGGGCGTAGGTACAAAAGGAAATCTTATTGTTATAACCAATTCAGGAAATCTCGGTGGAACCACCGCGGATGATTTGGTCTTACCTGGAAGTGCCGCGCAAAAATTAGATACTAAAATGGATGACGGCGATCCCACGGTAGGCAAGTTTATGTCATGGAACGCATCCCCCCCCGTGACAACATATGATATAAACGGAAATTACGGTTCTCGCTATCTTTACAATTTCTAATAAAAATCCTATTCTCAGGCCATGTTTGCAGACTCATCATTTTTACAAAATTACTTACCAATCATCATCTTTTTGGGCATTGCCGCTGGCTTGTCCGTTGCCATGGTTTTAGCGTCATTATTGGCAGGAAAGCAAAAGCCTGATTCAGAAAAATTATCAGCCTATGAATGTGGGTTTGACGCCTTTGACGATGCCCGTCATAAATTCGATGTACGGTTTTACCTCGTGGCTATTCTTTTTATCATTTTTGACCTTGAAATTGCCTTTTTGTTCCCATGGGCGGTTAGCCTTGGGTCAATTGGTTTGTTCGGGTTTTGGTCAATGGTCACGTTTTTATCCGTTTTAACCATTGGATTAGTCTATGAATGGCGCAAAGGTGCCCTCGACTGGGAATAAGAATTGCCTTATATAAAACCCTATAAGGTTAAGGATACCGATTCAAAATGAGCCACGATAGACACACCATCATCGCCCCTGATGCCCCGTTTGTTACCAATGTGCCGACACCTGCACCAACCCAATTGATCCCTGCGGATCAAGCGGTTGCGATGTTGTCACAAGAAGTCAAAGACAAAGGTTTCATTCTCACCAACGCCGATAAATTATTTGATTGGGCGCGTCAGGGTTCCATGTGGCCGATGACATTTGGTTTGGCGTGTTGCGCGGTTGAAATGATTCACTCATACATGTCGCGTTATGACCTTGACCGTTTTGGTATTATTCCACGTCCGTCACCACGTCAATCGGATGTGATGATTGTGGCGGGAACATTGACCAATAAAATGGCGCCTGCTTTGCGCAAAGTTTATGATCAAATGCCCGAGCCACGTTGGGTTATTTCGATGGGATCATGCGCGAATGGCGGTGGGTATTATCATTACTCATATTCGGTTGTGCGGGGATGTGATCGCATTGTGCCCGTTGATATTTATGTGCCGGGTTGCCCGCCAACAGCAGAGGCTTTGGTGTATGGTTTGCTTCAATTGCAAAAGAAAATTAAACGCGAAGATACACGGATTATGCGCTAATGAACGAGCCTGCTGCACCCGAAACAATTGAAGCTGAAGCTGCTATTTCATTGCCCGCTTTTATTGATACATTATCTAATCACATTGTATCGCACCGTATTTTTAAAGGTGAAATGATTGTTACCGTCAAACGTGATTCCATTATTCCTGTGCTCACATTTCTTCGTGATGATGCGAATACAAAATTCACACAATTAATTGATGTAACGGCAGTTGATTTTCCTGAACGCCCTGAACGATTTGAATTGGTCTATCAATTATTGTCATTAAAATATAACACGCGTCTTCGTTTGAAATTGACAACCGATGAAGCATCGCAAGTGCCATCTGTCGTCTCTGTATTCTCAACGGCTAATTGGTTTGAACGCGAAGTATGGGATATGTACGGCATTATATTTGCGGGTCATCCTGATCATCGCCGTATTTTAACCGATTACGGTTTTGATGGTCATCCGTTACGCAAAGATTTCCCATTAACGGGGCATGTGGAAGTTCGATATGACCCTGAATTACGCCGCGTTGTGTATGAGCCTGTGAAACTCACGCAAGATTATCGTTATTTTGATAATTTATCACCGTGGGAAGGGCTTACTGACGTTCAAATGTTGGCGGGTGACGAAAAAGCCATTAAACATGGGCCTAAAATCGGATGGACAGAAGTATCAAAAGAATTAAAAGGTAACGTCAAATGAGCAAACTTGCGACCGCGATTGATCCATCTGCGGATATCACATCATCAACTGCCGAAATTAAACCATACACTATGAATTTTGGCCCACAGCACCCTGCGGCGCATGGTGTGTTGCGTCTGGTCATGGAAATGGAAGGGGAAGTGGTCGAACGCTGTGACCCACATATCGGGCTTCTTCACCGCGGCACCGAAAAATTGATCGAATACAAAACCTATACCCAAGCCTTACCGTATTTTGACCGTTTGGATTATGTGGCGCCAATGAACCAAGAACATGCGTTTGCATTGGCGGTTGAAAAATTATTGGGCGTGACCGTTCCTGAACGCGGACAATATATTCGTGTTCTGTTCTGTGAACTTGGGCGTATCTTAAATCATGTTTTGAACATCACCACTTTTGCTCTTGATGTTGGTGCGATTACACCCGCTTTGTGGGGGTTCGAAGAACGTGAAAAAGGAATGGAATTTTATGAACGCGTATGTGGCGCGCGCCTTCATGCCAATTATTTCCGCCCTGGCGGCGTTGCCCAAGACATGCCTGCGGGACTTGCCGATGACATGTATGAATGGGCTGAAAATTCTTTCCCTCAAGTCTTAGAAGATCTTGATAACCTCTTGTCAAATAATCGTATTTTTAAACAGCGCACGGTTGATATCGGCGTGGTTACAAAAGAACAGGCGCTTGATTGGGGATTTTCTGGCCCGATGTTACGCGCCTCAGGCCTTGCGTGGGATTTGCGCAAATCACAACCATACGATGTTTATGATCGCATGGATTTTGATGTGCCTGTCGGCAAAACAGGTGATTGTTATGCGCGTTATTTGATCCGCATGGAGGAAATGCGCCAATCCTTGAAAATCATAAAGCAATGCCTTAAAAAAATGCCGCAAGGTCTTGTTAAATCTAATGATTATAAGGTTACAGCTCCGCCACGTGCCGAGATGAAATCATCAATGGAAGCCTTGATCCACCATTTCAAACTCTTTACCGAAGGGTATCACGTACCCGCGGGCGAAACCTATACCGCTGTGGAAGCACCAAAGGGTGAATTTGGCGTTTATTTAGTGTCCGATGGTACAAATAAACCATATCGTTGTCGTATCCGCGCCCCTGGATTCGCGCATTTGCAAGGGCTCGATTTCATGTCAAAAGGCCATTTATTGGCCGATGCGGTGTCGATTATCGGGTCAATGGACATCGTTTTTGGTGAGATTGACCGTTAAATTTAATTGACATAACTTTTTAAACTGAGTAAATTATTTGCATGCAAAATCATATTGTCGCTGTCCCTCATGATCACCAAGTAGCACCAAAACGGTTATTTGAATTAAAAACTATCTTTGCCGCAGCAAACGAAAATGTAGTTTCATTTGAAACAAAGCCCCATCCCCTGGCTAAACGTTTGGTTTCATTACTTATTTATGATGAAGGCGATAAGGTTTTGTTATTAGAACGTTTTAACGTCAAACAAGGTATCAGCGGTGATCGTTGGTTTGATCTTCCAGGTGGTAAAATGGAGCCAGGAGAAACCGTCGGTGTTGCCGCCATGCGCGAAGCCGAAGAAGAATTAGGTATTGATATTACGGCCATGGAAACAATTTGCGAGTCCTATGCGCCACCATGTAAAATGTACCCAAATGGTCTGGTTAAGTATTTTATCAATGTTCTTTCATACGAAGGAACCCCGCATAACAAATTAGGGATAGATGAGGGGCATATCTCACTAAAGGCATATGATTTAGATGACGCTGCCGCTAAATTAAACGGGCGTTTATGTGGGTATTCTGAATCATACCTGCATCAACCACCAGCCCAAATGATGGTCTGTAAATAAGAACAACTCTCATCCTTTATCTTGTTGATCTTGCATAAAAATGTACTATAGTTTGCGCCTGTAATCATAATAATAAACATTTTTAAAAAGTAATCGCACCGATGAAAAAACCTTTTGATCCGAATGCGGCATACCAACCACGCGAATTTCAATTTCGTAACGCAGATGCCGTCACAGAGATTATTTCAAGATATCCCGCAGGCAAACAACGTTCCGCCACTATGCCTTTATTAGATTTGGCGCAACGTCAAGTCGCCGAAGATGGTCATAAATCATCACCGCCATTTGGTGGATGGATTCCGCGCGCGGCGATGGATGAAATTGCGCGCATTCTAGATTTACCACCGATCAAGGTTTACGAAGTTGCCACATTCTATTCGATGTATAATCTCGTACCCGTTGGAAAATATTTGATTCAATTATGCACGACCACGCCATGTATGTTGTGTAATGCGGGTGCAATCGTCAAAGCATGTGAAGAACATCTGGGCATTCACATTGGCGAGACCACAAATGACAATTTATTCACATTGGCTGAAGTCGAATGTTTGGGTGCGTGCGTGAATGCACCAATGGTTCAAATTAATGATGATTATTATGAAGATTTAACGCCCGATAACATGAAAACATTATTGGTTGATTTGGCGGTGGGCCGTCCTACATCAATTGGATCACAAAAAGGGCGCAAAGGATCAATGGCAATCACTGGCCCAACCACGTTGGATGAACAAGCCAAACGGGCAGGGGTGAAATAATGACTACATCTCATGCGGAATTAATGGAAAGAGATTTTGCTAAATCAAAAGGTAAAAAAGAATATAGATTAGAGACTCTTCTAGATAAAGAGGGCGATTACTTATCAAGAAGATTCAAAGGAATTGAGTCCGAAGTTCATATTGAATATGGCGAAGATGTACAGGAATACGCCATAAGATATCAAGGAGCTGAGTATGCTTGCCGATAAAGACAGAATTTTTACAAATTTATATGGTTGGGAGTCTTTCTCATTATCTGCGGCGCGGGCGCGCGGTGATTGGGATAACACCAAAGACATTATTGCGTGGGGTCGTGATAAAATCATTGATGAGATGAAAAAATCGGGTCTGCGTGGTCGCGGTGGTGCGGGTTTTCCCACGGGTATGAAATGGTCATTCATGCCAAAAGAATCAACTGATGGTCGCCCTAGTTATTTAGTCATTAATGCCGATGAATCAGAACCAGGTACATGCAAAGACCGTGATATTTTACGTCATGACCCGCATAAATTACTCA
>JBIICJ010000144.1:0-3332 GCA_044238965.1 Micavibrio sp.
GTTCATAATGCGCAGTTGGCTCCGTTCATCGGAAGAAAAGTAACTTTGGATGGGGATTTGAATAAGGTGTACACTGTTGGGAGACAGGTGCTATGTGCATTTGAGGATTATCTCCCTTGTAATGATGCGTTTACTACTGCTTTTAAATTAAAATCAGTTAAGTATAATGGTCAAGAATATTTGCTTTCAAATCAGGCTTTAAGCGTTGTGAATAACAATAACAATTCAAGGTATTATGATTACCGAGTTGATTATTTGGATACATACATTCTATCTTCCGGATCTCCGACTGAGGTAGCTATACAAAAAACTGCTTTTTCTCAGTTTTTGAAAGCCGTTGTTATCAGCCTTGGGATACCTGTTGTTATTGATAAGGTGGAGAAAAGTTTGTTTAATAATTTGATTTCATACGCTAATTCAGCAAGTCTTTCAGGTGGTGAATTTGACACTATTGATTACGAAAATATCACAGTTGAAAAGCGTGAAGAGGATTCGTTTGAGTTCACTTATTCGTATTTCAACAACACACCTAACCCGTGTGCGCATAAAAACAACAATAACCTGGATATTCGATGTGTTTTCGATGGTGTTACTGTAAAACAGTATATTGATGGTGTTGAGCAGACATCATTCAAGATGTGGACTTGGGATCATAAGACATTTTCTCCAACTTCTACAATCACTGGATTGGTTCAGCAAACCCCTACGGAGGCTGATTATTGCGCGGTTGTTTCTGCTTCATTCAACACAATTGTTGAGTTTGTAGATTGTGGTGTTAATGACTGCTGCGATACTTTATCATTCAAGGATGCATCAACACTATTGAATACTTTTGATGGTCATGATGCTTTTGGATACCGATTGATTCGTGTTATCCGACCTGATGGAACTGTTTACGAGTATAGTTCTGCTGCATCTGATAATCCGGATGAGACTATTCAGGTATTGTCAATTTTTAATCCAAATACATTCAACTACCAATTCCAATCTACGGATACGGATGGTGTTTGGGAGGTTCAGTTATATAATTTTCCTGAATGGGATAATTCGATAATGTACAATGCTGCTTATGGTATTGTTGTGCATAAGAACGATGTTCTTTATCTCTGTACTCAGTCAAATGTAAATGTTTCTCCGCAGGATGATACTAGTAATATTTATTGGGAGCCATACACATTGGATGACACTACCTTAGACACTCGCTATGGTGAGAGTATCAAAAAGGTTGTTTTGTGCATCTCTTTAATCGGTTGTTACCGAAAAATGATTGAAGATGCTTTGTGTTCTGATGATGCGAACCCTTGCGCTCCATTGTGCGACAATAAGTTGTTGATGCAAGCAACGAAGGTGCGAGTGATTTGGGATGCTATTTTGAAGGCAGAATGTAATAACGATTTCGACCGCGTTAAAGAATTGGTCGATATGTGGAAATCAAGTTGTAGCTGTGTCAATTGTTAGTAAGAAGCATAAGATTGGGATAAACAACCGGTTCTACCAGGATGTAGCCCAAAAGAGACCCGAACATGTGTTTGGGTTAAAGCCATGTGGTGTAAGTTGGGATTCCTTGATTAAGGATTCATTGATTATAAACTACGTTGATTTGTCTTGTTGCTGTGATGAAGCGACAAACAAGAGCAACTGTTTGGTAGGTAAATTGAGTCATAATTGTAATTGTAAATAAGATGAGTTGTCCAAGTTGTCAAAACGATAATTGTAACGGTTGTACGGAAAAGTTCTGTACATCGGATATTAATTGTATCCAGTCGAACTTTCAGAATTTGATTATTCCTGCCGGATCTACATTGACTGAAGTTTTGGAATTGCTTGAGCAGTATGTGAATACTCAGGTTAATAACGTTGAGAATATTTCAATTACATTGGGAAGTGATGCTACGTGTATTGGTCTCACTGCCGGAACGTATAGTTACGCTCAAGTATTCAATGCGATTATCAGTACTCTTTGTGATTTGGTAAACGCTACACCTCTTGACACTGATACATTACTTGTTGGTGATGAAATTACACTTCCTGATTGTTTGAGTGATTTTACCGGAACTACAACAAGTGATTTGTTTGAATACATTGGAACAATTTTGTGTTCATTGACTGGAAAAACTCCTATTAATGGTAATCAGCCTTATGATGGTTCTAATGATGGCGATATGCTTGTTGCTTTGGGTATCGTTCGTGATGTTGTAAAGGGTATTGCCGATAATCCATCTTATGTTGTTGAGCATACAACACCTTCTACTAACCCGAATGCATTGAATATTAATATTCAGCCATTGACTGCTGTGGTTAATTATTATCCTATAAAGAGAACTAACGTTGAGAATATTACTTTTTCAGGGAATAGAGATGTGTATGTTTTCTTGAGTGATCGTGCTGAGATTTCAGTTACACAGCAAACGATAGGAAGTCCTGAGCCATCTGTTCCATCAAAGATGTTGATGTATAAGATTGTTACTTCCGGAACAGGTGTAACATCATTGACTGAGCGATTCGAAACAGGTGCGGTTAATCCGACTCCATTATCCATTCCATCTTTATACATTGAAAATTCAATGATTAAGACCAATGAGGTTAAAAGTGAAAAGCTTGTTAATTCAGGTGTTACTGCCGGAACGTATGGTCAAACACAATTCCTTCAGTTCGCGGTAAATTCGAAGGGTCTTGTAACTAGTGTTACGGCTAATTTTCATTTAACAGGATTGGCGAATGGTGATATTATTTACTACAATGCAGCTAATTTACGTTTTGAGAATAAGCCAAACATAAGTACAGGAACAAATACTTACATTCCTCGATCTACGGGATCAAATTTCACCGATTCAGCATTGTATGAAGATACAAATACTATCCACTCTTCAAAAACTATCGAAGGTGACTTGACAGGTGGTTCACCGGTTGCTGATTCGCAAGCTGCAATTATTGCCAATGGTGGTCCGATACTTTGTGTTCCAATGAGTGCTTCTGATGCTAGTGGTCTTACAGCCTCAAATGGATATATTGTGTATGTTAATAGTACCAATGTGACTTTTACTTCTGTTGGTTTTTGGGGGTATCAAAATGGTGCTTGGGTAAAACTGTGATATGCGATATAGGGTTTATAAAGATGGCAACATCCTGTTTTTTGAGAATCTTGATAACGGGGTTCTTTATACTGGAACTGATTCAGTTGTTAGGATAATTTCGAATAATCCTAATAACACTTCTTTTACGGTAAGTGGTACATCTCCATCTTTTACCGGAAACCCATTGAGTATTGATTCTTTGTATAAGAAGAACTACTCGAAGTACACAAAGCTTGAATGGATCAATTTTTACACTAC
>JBIICJ010000171.1:0-3318 GCA_044238965.1 Micavibrio sp.
ATATTTGTTCTATCAATTTTAAACAATTTTTTTATTCTTTTTTTGTTTTTATTTCTATTTCTATTTCTATTAAATTTTTTAGAATAAGAATTTAAGTTGCTACCATTTTCTGTTGAAAATGATTCAAAATGTTTGACGGATTGTATATTAGACTGTTTATCTGTTTTTAAAGGTAAAGAAATATTATCATTCTTTTGCAAATAACCATATAAACTTTTTATGAAAGTATTTATATCAACTTTATTAAGATAGCTATATATATTCTTTTCTAATTCAACTGGAATAGAATTGATCTTATTGTATAAGTTTATTCTTTTCATAACAATATCACTAAATAACATTTCAATAGAGTATTAAATCGCTACAACCTTAATTAAATATTCAATTTTTAATTGAACCTAATAAAAGTTTAGTTTTTATATATTTATATATGAAAACATGTTATACTTTAAAAATAACATTATATTTCTTCGATACCATTTACCCCTCCCCATATAATGATTGAAATTCTACCTAGTTCGTCTGTTTCGCATCCAGGTTGCACACCATGTCTCCATTGTGCATTTACTGTATTTCCAAAGGTATAAACGCAACCGTCTTCTTGTGGTAAACACACAACTTGTCTTGATGTAGCATTCTGAAATATAATATCTCTAGTAGCTCCAAATGATACAGCAATTGTTATATTTTGAATTTTAGCCTTTTCAGGATTAACATACGCGCTATCATGATGCAATGGTTTCCATTGTTCATGATTTGTATACCAATTTAACCTTGTAGCTTCTGGTTTAACATTAAAATAATCAACAAGAGTATTTATAACCTCAACAAATGTAGGGCATTCTTTTTTCCAATTTGTTCGATCATTACAAATAAGATGTGTACCTTCAATCTTTTTTTCTTGACTTCCATGCCAAAGTTTAAGTAAATCATCTTTAGGAACTTTACAATTTGTTATTTCTGAAAATAAGCGTTCGTATAATTCTCCTTTTTTATAATATTTAAAAACATTACATGCAACTGTAACATCTCTAGATGTCATTTTTTTTGTAAAATATTTTTCATCATTTTCAACAAGAATTCTCATATCATATGGATCTTTGATTGGATCCCAACTTTCTGTATTTTTTGGTTTCTTTCTTCTAGGCTTATTTATTTGGGTTTTTATTTCATTTATGTTTTCTGATATAAAATGGTTTTTGTTACATTTTTCGTTAAATCTACATTTATTTTCTCCAGTTTTAATCATATTCCAAAAAAAATCACTACATAATTTAGTATCATGTATATAATTACAATCTTTAGAATTGCATTTTTTTTTCATGTATCCACGACAAACAGATTTTAAAATATCTTCTGGCATATACTTTAATATTTTATATTTTATTTTTAAATTGGAATTGAAATATAAGTTTTAAATAAAACTAAAATTATAATTGTTCATAATTATATTTGATTTTAAAAATATTTTTTAAAAATAAATGAACAGTTATAATATTTTATGGGAATGTTTAAAAAAAAATAATATCACAAAAATTTTTGGTCTACCAGGAAGTCCTTTATTACACATATTATCTTCTCTCCCTTCTGAAATAGAATGGATAAATGTCGGAAATGAATTACAAAATGGATTTGTAGCTCAAGTATATGGAAAATTTTCTAATAATGTTGGTGTCGCCTTTTATTCAACAGGACCTGGTATATCAACGGCTTTATCAGCTATAAAAAATGCTGAGATAGAATGTAAACCATTAATTGTTATAACACCAACGACAGATGCCAATGAGGATTTTCAATCTTGGAATATCAAAAAGATTGGAAAAACAATAATAAAAAATGTAATAATTGTAGATGATATTTCGGAAATGGAAACAAAATTTCAAAAAGCATATGATATTGCTTATAATCAAAAAACATCTGTAATGTTTTTAATAAATGAGAATATTAAATTTGATAAGAAAATTAAAATTAAAAATAAATTAAAAATTACAAGTCCTAAAAAAACTGTTTCTAAAGATGTAATTAACCAAATAAAAACATTAGATAATAAAAAATTTCTTGTTATTATTGAAGAATATTATCATACTAAAGATGAAGATATATTATTTTCTTTTTTAAAAAGAAATAATATTCCATATATTACAGTTTGGAATTTTAGATATCACGCACCTGATACTTTTTACTGTGGTAGAAGTGGTTCTTTGGGAAATCATTCGGCAAATTATGCTGTTTATCATGCAACGCATTTATTATTAATAGGAACATCATTAGAAAATATAAAAGATGTATTTTTCAGAAACAAATTTAATTTATTATTTAACTTCGAAAATAAAAAAATAACAATTATCACATATAAAACTCCAAAAATTATTCTTGAAAATGAAACTATTTTAACTATGAAAGATTTTCACATTTTAAAAGATTTAGAGCTAAAACCAAATAAAAAATGGTTGCAAACTCTACAAAAATCAAATGAGATTTTATTGAAACCTTTACCTGTTATATCTCTTTTAGAAAGATATAGTTATACAGCATTGGAAATATACAAGAAACAAAAATTAGATATAAACATTACAACCGATGTTGGAAACAATTGGCTTGCGGTAGGTAAATATGCAGATATACATAATGTATATAGCTGGGAAACTGCAACAATGTGGGCTTCTATAGGTATTGGTATGACAAATGGAATTGGTATGTATAATGCAAATAACAAACCTGTATGGACATTTATAGGAGACGGAGGTTTTATATTTTCAGCTAGTTGTTTTTTTTATTTGTTGGCAAATAAACATCTACCAATTACAGTTTTTCTTTTTGTAAATAATCTTTATGGTGCTGTTGCAACGCATAGTATAATATATAATTTTGAACCTAACAAAGCGGAAAATATTTATACTTTAGATTTTATAAAAAAATTTGAAAATACGATAGTTATTAATAGCGTGAAAGAGTTCGAAATCTTTTTAAGTAAAAATCCAGTTTCAAAATCTTTAAGAATTATACTTATAGATCTTGGAAATAAAACAGTTGACAGTAATGTATATGAGATAGATATAAATTCTCATTATAAAAAAGCTTTAAAAAATAGTTCATTTGATGAAATTTTAAATACAAAACAAGTTTTAAAACCAGATAATTCGTAAATTATCTTGATTGAAAATGTTGAAATCTCGTCTAAAAAATATTTCAGCACTCAGTTTTTCAGATTATGAAAAAATGTAAAAAACAAAAATATCGAAGAAAATTATTGTTTTGACGAATATTTTATAATTTAAAGAAAAAGTTTATAAATTAAATTATGCAGCATAATACAGA
>JBIICJ010000004.1:0-46245 GCA_044238965.1 Micavibrio sp.
CACTTGAATCAATATCTCCTTTATTTTTGTAATAAGAGAGCCATGCCTCGCAGGCTTGTAATGTGGGCTCAAGAAAAAATTGTAGGTAAGACGGGCCAAGAAATGTGTCCCCCAATCCCTCAGTAAGTCCCCAAATATGCAATTTATCCAAGCCGAAAAGCATAAAGGCGTCCGCTATATTCTGAAGCTTATATTTTATGCAATGAGCGAGCGTGCCTTTCGGCTGGGCACCTTCTTGTAAATGATGGCGGGCATCTTTCCAACATTGCTCCAGCCATGCATGTGAAATGCTCTCGCGGTTTTGAAAATAATGAATAAGGGTAGGCATAGAGACATCACATGCGGTCGCAATTTGCCGCATGCTCGCTTTTTGTGTGGGGTTTTCCATTAGAAAACCGCCGATTTTGCGCAATAACTCTAATCTTTTAGAATCATAGTCTTTACTGCGACTGCCTTTTGTTTTGCTCATATTATATTACACTTGACATACGTTATAAGTGGCTATAAAGTATCATAACTGATATAGATATTGATTGTAATGCAAAAATAAAGGCAAAAAACATGGAAAACATCCCAACAAAGTTCACATTTTGGCATGCTTTGGGGATTTATGTTTTGGCCAATGGCGTTAGCGCTCTGGCGGCTGGATTTTTAGGGGATTTCGAATTTTACAATAGCTTTGTTCAACCAAAAATCGCACCTCCTGATTGGTTATTTGCACCGATGTGGTTTTTTTTGAATGTGACATCTTTGTGGGCATTCTACCGTGTTGCAAACTCTGAAGATAAAAATGACAAAAAGATTTTTTTGCGGTTAGAAATTATTTTCTGGGTGATCTATGCCACCTTCACATTATTTTATTTTGGACTACAAAGCCCTATTTTAGGAGCGATCAATACTGTCACAGGGCTTTTGATAACGATTGCGAGTTTTGTTTATGCGCTTCGTTTGGATAAGCTTTCGGCCTATTTGATAGCATTAAGACTTTTATGGGTTTTGCTCGCAAGCTATGTAAGTGTCTATATGGCCTTATTTAATAACGATTTCCTTTTCTCACATTAACATCATACGTTTAGAAAGTATTTGCATGACCGACCATTCAACTGAAAACAAAAACATTGAGAATAATTGGGGGCAATTTCAGCGAAATGGATTCACGCGCCATGAAATTTCAACGTCGATTGGACGTCTAAGTTATCATGAAGCAGGCAAAGGTCAGCCAATCGTCATGATGCATGGCATTGGTGGTGGGGCTTCTTCATTGTCATGGGCCTTTGTTGCGCCCTCGTTTACAGCCACACATCATGTGATTGTGCCTGACATGATTGGTTGGGGATTATCCGAACATCCTGCACGACCAATTTTGTTTGAAGATTATGTGACAGGGCTTGAATCTTTGCTTGAGAAACATGGCGGGAATGCAATCGTTTGTGCACAATCTCTTGCTGCTGGATTTGCGCTTGCACTGGCTGAGCGTAAACCCAACCTTATAAGTCGCCTTATTCTCACGAACCCGACGGGGCTGAAGGATTTTGGAGTTGATAGCTTTCCCGCCTTTGTAAAAATAATTCTTGCCCCACTGACCAAGACCCCGATTTTAAATCTGGCTTTTTATAAAGCTTTGTTTCACCGCCGTTCTTTCATGGAAAATTGGTATAAGACACAAGGCTTTGCCAATCCTGAAGATGTATCGGAAGAGATTATTGATGGTGCATTTTATTCTGCAACACGCCCAAATGCGGCTTATTCCGCATTGCCGTTTTTAACAGGTGATGTGCATTACGATATTGTGCCGTATCTGGAGCGAACAAACACTCCAACCAGTATTATTATTGGCGGTGATCAAGGTTTTGTTGGGGTGCGTAATGGTAATCGTCTTGCAAAAGTGAGAGATGATTTTAATTTGTTTGTCGTTGAGCAAACAAAAGCATGCCCAGAGCTTGAACGCCCTGATGAAGTTACAAAGGTAATAAAGAATATTTTATCTTTGTAAGCCTTAACAGCACTATATAGCCACACAGTGCCAACATGGTATTGGCTTCATTATCGTTGCCTTACGTTCCGCCTTTATTTAAGATCACACATCATGTAATTGTCCCTGATGTGATTGGTTAAGGATTGTCTGAATATCCCGAAGATAAATTCTGTTTGAAGATTATGTGACAGGGCTTAACTCTCTACTAGGTAAAACGGCTGGAATGTAGTCGTTTTTGTGCGTGAGCTGAATTTTTTTACAACTACTGACAGAAGGTGTCAGTAGTTGTATTGTATTGTTGTTTTGGTTACCAACAAAAATAGGAGAAAACATGACCAAACATACATTAGAAGTAGTGGAATTCAAGCTGAGCAATTCTGTGTCAGAGGACGCATTCTTGTCTGAAGTTCATAAGACAAATACATTCGTCTCATCTTTAAAAGGATTCATTAAACGTCAGACAGCAAAAAATGAAACTGGCCTATGGATTGATATCGTGGAATGGAAAGATATGGAATCTGCTCAAGCCGCTGCAGAAACATTTGTGACCTCAGAGGCTGTGAAAAATTTTATCGGGATGCTCGATCAAAAAACAATCCGCATGCAACATTTCGAGGTTCAAATAACATAGATGCGAAAAGTTGATCGCCTGTTTGAAATTATTCAACTGTTGCGCGGTAAAAGATTGCGTACAGCTGAGTTTATTGCGGGTCATTTGGGTGTATCTGTGCGAACTATTTATCGGGATATTCAAGGGCTTATGGCTTCGGGCGTGCCGATTGAAGGAGAGCGGGGCATTGGCTATATGGTCCGCCAGCCTATTGAATTGCCACCGCTTCATTTTTCATCGCTTGAGCTTCAGGCTATTCAGCTTGGAATGAGTATGGTGAAGGCGGTTGCCGACCAAGAAGTATCCGCCGCCGCAAAAGAGGTTGAGCTTAAAATCCGTGATGTACTCCCAAATTCACATCGGAATATCTCGCCCCCTCCATTGGCTCATATTTATTTTCAAAGTGATGCAAAGACATTGCAACATTTGCCGTTATTAAGGCAAGCGCTTGAGGAAAAGCTTGTTGTGCATATAAAATATAATAATGAATTCAAGAAAAATTCACTGCGGTATATAAGACCGCTTGGGCTTGAATATTGGGGAAAGTTTTGGACCCTTACCGCCTGGTGCGAGTTGCGTGAAGATTTCCGAGTGTTTCGTCTGGATAGGATAGTTAAATGTGATCTGACAGAACTCCATTTCAAAAATGAAAGGGGAAAGACATATCAAGATTATCTTAAACAACTTGAAAAACAATATGATTAGAAAGGTGAGATAGAATGGCAACAAAAAAGAAAAGCTGGGTTCAAAAGCGCGATTGCGGCAAAGCGCCGCATGTCACAATTATTGATAAAGCTTTTGCAGGAATTCCTGCAGGAAGTAAGTTATTGATTTCGTCTCCTTTAGAAATTGATCAATTTGTGCGCAGCGTGCCAAAGGGAAAAATTATTGAACCGCAAGATATGCGACAAGAATTAGCAAAACGACATCAGGCCGATGCAACATGTCCTGTTTCAACCGGTATATTTTTGCGTATTGTTGCCGAAGCCGCATTGGAAGAATATAAATCCGGCGTTGCATTAAATAAAATCGCACCATTCTGGCGGGTGATTAAACGGGGAACTCCACTTTCAAAAAAGTTAAGCATAGGCAGTGATGAGTGGGACATTCTCACAAAGCTGGTGGAGGAATGATTGGTCCAAATTTTAAATTTGCGCCATCGGATACCCCTCAGATTTAATGCCTGATCTATTTTATAACCTGCTTGGATAATCCCAAAAAGCGCCCCAAAAGAAATGTTCTTAACAGGTGACTATTTAGTCACATATAATCAAATATGGATGATGTTTTTAAAGCTTTAAGCGACTCTCATCGTCGTACCATTCTGGATCTCTTGAGGGAGCAGGATGGTCGTAGCCTGTCAGATTTGGAAGAGCATTTTCCAGAGATGACGCGCTTTGGTGTGATGAAGCATCTTAAAATTTTAGAGTGCGCCCTCCTGATCGTTACGAAGAAAGACGGAAGGTTTAAATATCACTATCTGAATCCGATGCCGATTCAGGATATTGCTGACCGCTGGATTTCGTCCTTTGCCAAACCTTGGACGCAAACGATGAGCAATCTTAAAAACCAACTTGAAAGGACAAATACAATGACTACGAAACCGAAACACGTTTATGTCAGCGTGATAAAAACAACACCAGAGAAACTTTGGCAAGCCTTGACTGATGGGAAAATTACACCTGCCTATTATTACGGTGGTGTCTTTGAAGGAAAAATTGAAAAAGACGCAGATTACGCCTATTTGGCACCTGATGGAGTTGGAAATTTTGTAAGCGGAAAAATTGAAGAAGTCGTTCCATATAAAAAACTTGTAACAACATTTAAGGGCGAATGGATGCCAGCGATGGAAAACGACGTGCCCAGCCGTGTGACTTGGGAAATAGAACAGCAGGGGGAGTGCTGCAGACTTACTCTGACCCACGACCATTTTGATGGCGAAACCGCGACATATCAGATCACCGGTGGTGGATGGCCAGGAATTCTTTCGGGACTTAAAACTTTGTTGGAAACTGGACAACCCCTTAATTACAACCCCATGGCAGCCTAAGGATAGAAAACGAAAAAACTAATGAGATAGATGCAGAAATAATTAAAAGGCGGGGTATATGATACCCCGCCTTTATATTTTTAATCTATTCGATTTCCCTATATGGGAAAGTTAGGATAACTACTAGATTTGTATCAGAAGCTATAGCCCACGCCGACAAAGCCGTTTATTTGATTATCTTCAACAGACACAGGGCTATCTGCCGCATCACCTGTTAATTGATCAACGCCAACATCAGCAAACGCGGCCCATTTTTCAGATATTTGGTAATTTGCACCGAGTGATACACCGTAAGATTTGATACCTGATTCAGCATCAAATCTTTTCTTACCCGAAGAAGTTGATTGTTTTTGTGAGACGCCAAAATAATTTTCCATGTGATCGCCACTTGCCCAAGCTGTATGAATATCACCAGAGATCATCAATTTATCAGATATCGGGTAACCTGAACCAACACTGAAATCACCTGTTGTTCCGTAATCACCGCCCAAGCCAGATTGAACCGATGCACCAAGAGTAACGGGCCCTAAATTATACTCACCCGATACAATACCAAGTGCTGACGAATCGACATCTCCCAAGCCGCGTAAATTTTTACGATCGTCTTTTTCATCGCGCCCACCGCCATAACCGAGAGCAAAGCTTAAATTCGCATCATCATTGTCGATAACTGTGGTGCCGATACCTTGTGTGCCAGCAAAAAACAATCCGTCCTTATATCTTACATCAACAACTGGCACGGGAAAAAATTCCGTCTTATCCGATCCCTCATAGGCCGGACCAAAGCCGCCACCCGCACCAACAGTGACATTCCAGTTTTTTGAATCGGTGACTTGATTATAAATACCTTCAGTTTCAAAACGCTTTGAGCCAATCTCTTGCCAAGAATCTTCGGCGCACGCTTCGGCAAAGGGTATGGAAAGTAATAGAAAGCAGAAAAATACTGCTTTTTTCTGAATATTGCGTGTCATAAATATCTCCTATAGGGTTAGCAACATACCAAGATTTACATTAATAAGATCGCCTTGTAAATATAAAATTTAATGATAAACGATAAATTTATCTTGATCCCAAAAAAATCTTACATTAATATATATAGTATAACTGGAGACAAAATTTATGAGCGAAGATAAATCCCTCAAGCTGTTTAAGCGTATCAACCTGATTTTTTGGGGAATCTGGCTGTTTATCCCGTTTTATATTACGGCCTCTACATATTTTTGGGATCAGACTATTATTTTCTCTGGGTTAGAAAATGGATGTACTGAGGCAGCAACCAAAGAGCTAAGCGAAAAAGGTAAGATTGCGGCAATACTATTTTTTACGTTTGATACCACGTTATATCTAGTTTTATTTGGGCTGATGCATGCCATGGTCAATGATTGTTCCAAAGGTCGTATTTTTATTGGCAAATCTATATCAATCATGGGATATATTTCAGCACTCATTGTCGTTTGGCCGTTTTTGGATATGTTAACATTTAACGTGACAAAATATTATTTATTTTCCATTGGTGATATTCCAGAATTCAAACCTGAATATTATGTTGATGTTGTTATGATTGGCGCGGGCTTCTTTTTTCTATTATTGCGTTTTGTACTTCTTCACGCGTTGAAATTGCATGAAGACTCCAAGCTAACGATTTGAGGGCGCAATGGCAATTATCGTAAACTTGGATGTGATGTTAGCAAAACGTAAGATGCGTTTGAATGAGCTTGCCGAGGCTGTGGACATTAGCATTCAAAATCTCTCGGTACTTAAAACGGGCAAGGCACGGGCGATAAGGTTTTCGACATTATCCGCTATTTGCGAGGTTTTACAATGCCAGCCTGGTGATATATTGGAATGGGTTAGTGGGCCGCAAGCCGAAGATGAGTAATGTCTTAAAACTTATCGGTCTTGGTGTCGTGGCATTGTCACTCAATGCATGCGGAAATTTTGATGCGCGCCCGCCAATGGATGTCAAAATTCCGCAGACCTTTCAGCTAACAAATGCACTCACACAAGATCAGCAGATCACCGGTGATTGGTGGAAATCTGCAAATGATCCCGTTCTAACTTCCCTCATCACAAATATTGAGACAAATAATTTATCTCTGGAACAAGCACGGGCACGGCTTCAAGCCGCAAGGTCAAATGCCCGTGTGGGTGAATTTTTGCCAAATATAACGGCGGGCGGTGATATTCAATATAACCGCCTGATCAAAGGGGCGTCTGCGCTCAATCCTATTACTACCGGTGGGGCAGAGAAGAATACCGGCTATTATAACGTCAAACTTGATGCATCTTGGGAGTTGCCAATTTATGGACAGGTACAAGATGCGTTGGATTCAAAACGTGCGGGAATAGAATTCGCCAAAGCCGATATTGAACATATTCGTCTGAGCATGACTGCTGAAACCATAAGGCTTTATAGTGAAATGCGCCGCTGGCAAAACACTTATGCGCAAAGGCAAAAAATCGAAGACGCGCAAAAGCAAATATTCAACTACCAAAATATTAAACATGGCGCTGGCTTGATTGATGATAAAGAAAAGTTTGAGGCCGAACGCACATATATGGCGGCAACGCAGGACACAAGATTGGCCATGGCCGAACTTTATGCCAGCCAATATCAATTAGCCTCTATTCTTGGGATCACGGAAATACCTGTCGCGTGGAATGATGTGGCCACAATTCCTGATTTCAAAGTTGATGGAATTGGCCAGACACCTGCCGATGTTTTACGCCTGCGCCCTGATATCAAACGCGCGGAGGCCTCTGTTGCCCAGCAAGCGGCAGAATTTGAAATCCGCAAAAGCGAAATTTATCCGAAATTTACGCTCACCGGAACTTTGTCACAGCTTGCGAATGTTTTGGGCAATCCTTTAGCTGGAAAAACTGTCCAACTCGCAGGTGTTCCCGCAGTATCTATCCCGCTCTTTGATTGGGGGCAGCGTATTTCAAGAGCCGAGCAGGAAAATGCAAAATTGAAAGAGAGCATTGCTTCGTATCGTCAGACGGTGGTTGAGGCCATGAATGAAATCAATGAATTTATGATGGCACATGATGCAGCCTATAATAACAAATTAGCCGCGTCGAAAGAGGCTGATCTGCAAGCAAAAACAGCACGACTTGTTGAGATTGAATTTCAAAAAGGTACAAAAAGCGGCATTGATAAACAGCAGGCCGCTATTATAGCCGCCGAGGTTGATATCGCAGCGCAAACCGCTATAGCTGAACGTGCCACGCGCCTTGCTGCACTTACCAAGGCGCTGGGTATTTTAAGACATTCAACATTGCCCCCTACAGGAGAACCCCATGAATAAAATCATATGGGCCATCATTATCCTTGCGCTCGGCGCATATTTTTTCATGTACTTGATGCGGGAAAAAGACGCAGATACACCAGTTGTTGTAGCTGATAGATTGACAGTTTCAACAATCAAGCCGCAAGAAAAAACGCTTGAAGATATCATACGCATAACTGGTGCGACCATCCCGCGCCATGATATTTTAGTTACAACAGAATTGAATGGCGTGCGGGTGAAGGAATTGCTGGCAGATGTCGGCGATGAAGTAAAAGCAGGTCAGGTTTTAGCGCGGCTTGATACGCGCACCCAGCAAAATGAACTTGAGCAAATTCAAAATGATTATGCGCGCGCTTTGGATGAATATAAACGTATCAGCAGTATCAAAGATTCAGGTGCGGTCAGTAAGGAATCGGTTGTGCAAAAACGCACAGCTATGCAATCTGCCAAGGCACGGCGTGATGAAGCGAAGCTCAGTATCGAGCGTGGTGTAATAACCAGTCCTATTGATGGCAAAATTTACGAACGTACTATCAATGTCGGCGGCATGATCAATGGTGACACGCCTTTGTTTCGCTTGATTGGTGGCAATGATGTTGAAATTGAAGCCACTATTCCCGAGTCTGATATCGGCCGGCTTCAGATCGGCCAGAAAGCCCTCATTAAGCTCACAGGCTTTGATGGAGCGATACAGGGTCAAATCAGGCTCATCTCACCTGCGATCAATAAAGATACGCGCAGCGCGAGTGTGCGCATTATGATGATATCTGAAACTGCAATACCCGCCGGTCTTTTCGCCGATGTTGTGATTATTCTTGGCAAAATTGCAGGTGTCAGCATTCCGTCCACAGCCTTGCAAGAGGATGAGAAAGGAAATTTTGTCTGGGTGATTAGCGATGGAAACAAAATACGCCGTCAGGATGTCACGGTAAAAAATCGGCTACTGGATGATATCGTTATTGAGTCAATCGGTGATGTCACTCTTGTGGCGCGTGCTGGTGCTTTTGTGAAAGAGGGTGAGATCGTTACGCCTGCCACTACGCCTGCCGCTGAGGTCAAGCCATGAGCATGCAGCTTTCAACCTGGGCCATTAAAAATCCCATACCACCAATTGTTTTATTTTTAGTGTTGACGTTTGCGGGACTCCATTCATTTTTTCAAATGCCGATTAATAATATGCCGAGTGTGGTGGTGCCGATTGTTGCCGTGGATATTAGTCAGCCAGGGGCAGCGGCAGCAGAAGTTGAAACACAAATCACACGGCGCGTTGAAGGGGCGATTGCTGGTTTACAGGGGGTTAAAAATATCACCTCAACAATATCCGAAGGATCATCAAGTACGGTCATTGAATTTCATTTGGAAACAGATTTTGACCGCGCGGTGAATGATACACGCGATGCGATTTCCAACATTCGGGATCAACTGCCTAAATCTGTCCTTGAGCCGAATATCAGACGTATTGAAATCGATGGTGGCGCTATTTTGATCTATAGTATTGAGGCTCCGGAGCTAAAAGCCGAAGAGCTAAGCTGGTTTATTGACGATACGCTCAGCCGTGAGCTTTTAAGCATTCGCGGTGTCGCCAGTGTATCGCGCCAAGGTGGACGGGAACATGAAATTACCGTGACGCTCAACCCTGCCAAATTATCAGCCTTTGGCGTCACGGCGGCGGAAATATCTAGCCAACTTGCACTGACCAACATCAATTTGCCTGGCGGACGTGCAACATTATCGGGCACGGAATACACAATCCGCACCTTAGGAAGTGCGGCGAATGTAAAAGACTTACAAGAAATTCAGATTGCGTTGCCGAACAACCGCTTTGTTAAATTATCCGATATTGCTAGCATCACAGATGGTGGGGCAGAACAGCGTAGTATCACACGTTTGAACGGCAAACCCGCCATTACCTTTAGTGTTTTTCGTAGCAAAGGATCAAGCGAGGTCACGGTGGCCAAAAAGGTAGAGCAGAAACTTAGCGAGATTGCCGAGGCTCAAAAAGGGGTTCATTTCAAACAAATTTTCTCTTTAGTGACGTTTACTGAAATTAGCTTTAAATCTGCCATCTATACATTCTTTGAAGGGGCGGCTTTAACGATCCTTGTGGTTTTTCTATTCTTACGAGATCGGCGTGCCACCGTCATAGCGGCGCTCGCCATACCATTATCTATTATTCCAACATTTCTTTTCATGAGTCTGTTAGGTTTTAGCCTCAACGTCATCAGTCTTTTGGCAATATCGCTTGTGACAGGTGTTTTGGTTGATGATGCGATTGTTGAGATTGAAAACATTCACCGCCATATGAAAGAGGGTAAAAAGCCCTATGAAGCATCGATTGTCGCCGCAGAAGAAATTGGTCTTGCGGTTGTGGCAACGACATTTGTTATTTGCGCGGTATTTTTCCCCGTAAGCTTCATGCCGGGGATGGTCGGGCAGTTTTTTATTCAATTTGGTCTGACCGTTGTTTTGGCAGCGTTCTTTTCGTTGGTCGTGGCGCGGCTATTAACACCCATGTTATGTGCCTATCTTCTTAAAGACACTGGTCACGAGAAGGAAATCAAAAGGTCGCGCTGGCTGGAAAAATATGGTTATATTGTAAACTGGACACTCAATAATCGCCTTAAAACATTGGGGATAGCGGGACTGAGCATGATTTTATCATTCGCCATGATTCCGTTTCTCTCAAGCGGATTTATTCCTTATGAGGATTATTCGCAATCACGACTCTCGATTGAGTTGCCGCGCGGTGCAACGCTGGAGCAAACGGATGAGGCTGCCCAGAAAATTGCTGAGATTCTGAGACAGCGTAAAGAAGTGGATTATGTTCTTACAAGTGTTGACGGAGTAAATGGCGGAGTCAACAAAGCCAGTATTGATGTTAAATTAGTATCTCCTAAACAGCGCGATATGGATCAAAGAGAATTTGAGAATATGGTTTTACCTGAACTCAAAGCGATACCAGATATCAGAGTTAATTTTGCGAACTCAGAAGGTGAAAGTGATATCTCAATAGCACTTGTCAGTGATCACGGCGAGTTTTTAGAACAAGCTGCTAGTGCCCTTGAAAGCGAGATGCGCGCCATACCAGAGTTGAGCAGTGTTTCAACAACCGCCAGCCAGAAACAACCCGAAATCATTATCATTCCTGACTATGCGAAGGCCGCAGCGGCGGGGGTGAGTGTTCAGACGATCAGCGATACGATAAATATTGCCACTATCGGTGATATTGAGGCCAATCTGGCCAAATTTAATGCGGGGAACCGTCAGATCCCAATTCGGGTTAGATTACCAGAAGGTGAATTGCAATCAATTGATACGATCCGAAACCTGAAACTTCCAACATCCCAAGGCGGGACCATTACACTCTCCGCCATCGCTGAGATTAAGTTCGGTTACGGCCCGACTGTGATTGAGCGTTATAATCGTCAACGTAAAATTGCGCTTGAGGCAAATTTAAACAATGCCCCGCTTGGTGAGGCGCTTGAGAAAATTTATGCACTACCTTCGATGAAAAATTTACCGAAGGAAGTCAAAGTACAAAATACCGGTGACGCCGAATTGATGCAGGAACTTTTTAGTGGATTTATGGGAGCGGTGTTCGCGGGATTGATGATGGTTTATGCCATTCAGGTGCTTTTATATAAAGACTGGATTCAACCTTTCACCCGCATGGCGGCGTTACCTTTATCCATTGGCGGCGCATTTCTGGCTTTGCTAATAACGGGAACGGATCTAAGTCTGCCCGCTGTAATTGGACTTCTGATGCTAATGGGGATTGCTGATAAAAATTCCATTCTACTGGTTGATTACATGCTCGAGCTTATGCACAAAGGCACACCGCGCCGCGAGGCAATCATGCAGGCGTGTATGGTGCGGGCAAAACCGATCATTATGACGTCACTTGCCATGCTTGCGGGTATGCTTCCTGTCGCGCTTGGTATAGGTCTTGATACAGCGTTTCGGGCGCCGATGGCGATTGCGGTCATTGGTGGGTTGATTTCATCAACCGCACTCAGTCTAATCTTTGTGCCTGTGCTTTTTAGTTATGTGCGTGACTTTGAAGAATGGGCACTGCCAAAAGTTAAACGGCTGATTTCGTGACGGGGTTATTTGATGGATGCCAAGAAGAACATTATGAAGTTTTATCCCTATCAACGCTTTTGAAGAATGTGACCAATAAGTGCGCACCACTTCAGCAACATTCAGACCTCACAAACAGGTATCATTGATCTTCGTAAAGCATTCAAAGATAAAGCCATCAGTACGAATGTATGAGCTGATGAAATTGATTTTTAGAGTGAGTGATAAAAAAATTTATTTTATAAGTATGTTTTAATAAAAAAATCAGCACTATTTTTAACGAATTGATTAATTTCCTTGCGTGACGGCTTTTTACCAATATTCAATAGTTCACGCATATAGAGCTCACTACCTGTAAAAAGACTAAGAATTGTATGGCGCGCCTGCAGAATGTCATGGCCCTTAAATAATCCCTTTGTCTTAAAATCTTTAAATATATCATCTAGCATTTTTTTCACACGCTCTGGCCCTGCATCATAAAACATTCGTGTCATATCTGGGCTTTGGGCCGCCTCACCGATAATCATACGGTATAAATTGATAGCATCCTCACTCATGAGCAGATCAAAAAACGCCCTACAAAAAGAATGAATGACTTCTTCTGGGGTGTTACCTTTGACGCGTTCATACAAATCCATTGGTAAGGCTTCTTGGCATTTACGTTCAACCACAGCACGAAAAAGTGCATTTTTATCAGGAAATCGGCGATACAAAGTGAGCTTAGACATTCCCGCATCAGCCGCAATATCATCCATGCTCGTTGCATGAAAACCTTTCGTCATGAAGTATTTTGAGGCTGAGTCTAGAATCTGGTCACGCTTGGTCTCATCAATGGGGCGCCCACGTGTCGACGTTTTTTTGAGCTTTTTCATTTATAGAACTTGCAAGTTTCATAATTCATGATATTATGATACTGCGAAGTTCACAAAAAATCAAGGTTTTCAGCATGCGATCCGTCGCTATTAAAATGTTACTCGGAGATCGGGCTAAGTATTTAGGCCTCGTTTTTGGCGTCACTTTTGCTACCCTGTTAATGGCCCAGCAAGTCTCAATTTTTATTGGTCTTATGGCACGTACGGCCAGCGCCATTTACGCCGTATCTGAAGCTGATATTTGGGTCATGGATCAGCGCGTGCGCTATATTGAAGAAGTAGAGCCCTTACGCGATGTTGAACTAACAAATGTTCGTTCTGTTCAAGGTGTTGATTGGGCCGTTCCCTTTTATAAAGGGCTTGCTACAATTCGTATGCCTGATGGTCTCACGCAGCAGGTACAGTTAATCGGTGTCGATGACGTATCATTGGTGGGAATTTGCCCGCGTATGGTTATGGGTGATCCTCTCGCGATTCAAAAACCGCAAACAGCCATGATTGATGAGGCAGGCTATGTTTTTACCTGGCCTGGTAAGGAGCTCAAAATCGGTAAGCAAATTGAGCTGAATGATAACCGGCTGATTGTGAACGCGATATGCGACGTCAATCCAACATTTTTTACCTTTCCTATTATGTATGTGTCTTATAATACAGCGATTGAAATAACTCCACCTACGCGAAATAAAATGCCTTTTGTTCTTGTAAAAGCAAAAAAGGGCGAAGATTTAGATGTGTTGAAAAAGCGAATTATAGACCAGACAGGTCTGCAAGCGCTCACGCAAGAAGAATTTGCTTGGCGCAGTATTAATTATATTCTCGAGCGCACAGGTATACCAATCAATTTTGGAATTACAATTTTGCTCGGTGTGATTATTGGCGCCGCAATCACAGCCCAAACATTTTATATTTTTGTGGTTGAGAATCTAAAGCAATTTGCCGCGATGAAAGCGGTTGGTGTGACCAATAGCCAGTTGCTCAAAATGGTTTTGACGCAAGCTGGAATAGTGGGCGTAACTGGATATGGTCTTGGCATTGGGTTTACGGCACTTTTCTTTAAAGTAACCGCAGACGCACCCGCTCTCAAAGGTTTTGTTTTGCATTGGGAAGTCGTGGCTGCTACTGGTATTGTCATTTCTGTTATCATCTTATTTTCTATACTGTTCAGCTTGCGCAAGGTTTTTACCCTTGATCCAGCGATTGTGTTCAGGGGGTAGAGATGCAGAGCGCAGTTGCCATTCGAAATTTAAATAAAGATTTTCCTGTCGGTGATGACACGATCCGTATTTTACATGACATCACGGCGGATATAAAGCTTGGGCAGCTTACCATGTTAGTGGGCCCGTCAGGTTGTGGTAAAACAACATTGATTTCGATTATATCGGGAATTTTGTCATCGACTACGGGCGAAGTAGACGTGTTTGGCGAACATTTGACGCAGATGAAAGATACGAAAAAAGTTTTATTCCGCCGCCAGAATATAGGATTTATTTTTCAGCAATATAACCTTTTGCCAGCCTTAACAGCGGCAGAAAATGCAGCGATGCCTCTTCTGGCAGCGGGCGTTCCCGATAAGGAAGCCATTGCCCAAGCGCGCGTGATACTTGAGGATATTGGCATGGCAGGTCAAACAGAAAAACTACCCCGTCAGTTATCTGGGGGCCAGCAACAGCGCGTCGCCATTGCCAGAGCGCTTGTTCATGATCCGAAATTGATTGTTTGTGATGAACCAACAGCAGCGCTAGATGCTAAAACGGGTCAAGCTGTCATGGAAATCTTACGCAAGATTGCCAATGATCCGCATAGGGCAGTTCTAATCGTCACTCATGATAATCGAGTATATAAATTTGCCGACCGTATTCTTGAGATGTCGGATGGACGAATAGTTGGCGATCACACACCTGATAATTTTACCCACAAGGAGTAAGCTATGAGCAATATTTTAAACAAAACAAGAGGCTGGAAACTCCCGATAATTGCCATCATCGGTATGGCGTTTGCTTTGATCACCGTTCTTGGCCGCAGCGAGGCGCCAGCCAAAGAGCCTGTGGTTATACCCCCCCAATCAAGTTATGAACGTAGTGTTGCGGGTATCGGGGTTGTTGAACCTAAATCTGAAATTATTGCCATTGGTACCGAGTTACCAGGTATTGTTCGTATGGTTCATATCAAGATTGGCGATGTTGTCAAGGCAGGCGATCCTTTGTTTACATTAGATCAGCGCGAAATTGATGCGCAAATTAAAACCCTTGAAGCGAGTTTAGAATCAGCAAAAATTCAGGCAGAAGATGCGGTTGCTCAGTATAATCTGGTCAAATCAGTCGATGATAAGAGAGCCGTTGCAAGGGATGATTTTAACCGCCGTAAGTATGGTGCATCTCTCGCGAAAGCTAGAATTGCCGAAATTCAGGCGCAATTGGCCCAAGCCATAACAACGAAAGAAAGGCTTACGATTAAAGCGCCGATGGATGGAGAGATTTTATCCATTGATATCAGGCCAGGTGAATTTGCCGCCGCGGGCGCTATCGCTATTCCTCTTATTCGTATGGGTGATACCTCAACACTCCATGTGCGGGTAGAAATTGATGAAGAAAACGCCGTAAAGATTCATCCGACTTCGCAGGCTATAGGTATTAAGCGTGGTGATGCTAAAACGAAAATACCTTTGACGTTTGTCCGTTATGAACCCTTTGTGCGCCCAAAGCAAAATTTGGCTGTTGCAGGGCAACGTGTTGATACGCGTGTCTTGCAAATTATCTATGCCTTGCCAGAAGCGACGAAGTCAGTCTTTGTGGGTGAACAGATGGATATCTTCATTGATGAGAAAGAAAACGCGCAATGAAACATAGTTTATGGCTGATTCCACTCGCTTCATTACTACTTTCTGGTTGTTCTGCTTTTTCTGTGCCATGGCAGAATAAAGAACCCGTTGTAATATCTTCAGAACCTCAGGTGTCTCAATCTTCATGGTGGTCTGATTTTAATGATCCATTGATAGATTTATTTGCGAATAAACTGCAAACACAAAATATTGATATTCAAATCGCTGAGGCCCGTTTGGCCGAAGCAAGAGCGATGAAAATAGTTTCTCGTTCAGGATTTTTTCCTGATCTATCTGTTTCAGCGAGCGGAGCACGCGGAAATACAAGTAGCCCAAAATCAGAAACTCTGGGGCAGGCTGGATTTGATGCCAGTTGGGAACTGGATGTGTTTGGTCGCACCCGCGCTGGCGTAGATGCTGCCGAAGCACGTCGCCTAGCAAGCCTTGCCAGTGTAAATGATGCCAAAAACATTGTAACGGCAGAACTTGTTCGCACGGTTATAGAATGGAGACAGGCCAAGCAAACAACAAAAGAAATTAATGATCTCTTGAAAGCGCAAGATGATCAGGTATCGCTCTTAGAAAGCCGCGTGAAGGCAGGATTAATTGATGCGTCTTTTCTAGAACGTGCTCGCGCTCAACGTGCACAAACGGCAGCTGGATTACCAGATTCTGAGGCTGCGGCTAATGCAGCGCAGTACCAGATCGAGCGTCTCCTTGCAGTGCGGGATGAAACCGTTCAGATTGCTCTTACGCAGGCAAACCCCAAAATCATGAATATTCCACGCGTTGAAGATGCCTTATCCATCACGCTTGAGAGCGTGCGCGAGCGTCCAGATGTAAGGCAGGCGCGTGCAGGCCTGCTTGCAGCACAAGCAGATCTCAAACAAGCAGAAGCCGATTTGTGGCCACGTGTGACTTTATCATCTTTTTTTGGTGTTCAGGATGGGGGTGACGGGCTGAGATTAGCCGAAAATCCCGTTTGGTCACTGGCATCTGCCGTTACTCTTCCGCTCCTTAATTTTGGTCGACTACGTGGAATGGTTGATGCAGCAGATGCAAGAGCAAAACAAGCATCCTTGCGTTATGAAGATATAGTCAATCGTGCATTACAAGAAACAAAAACAGCATTATCTGATTACTTAAACGGTATGAATTCAATTTCAGCTCAAGAGAGTGCTCTTAAATCTCGTCAAGATACAATACGTATTGCCAAAGAACGTTTTGAGCGGGGTTTGACAGATATGACAGATTTAACAACCGCGCAGGCCGAGCTTGATACGGCAACAATCGCGCTTATCAACATAAAGACCGAAACGGCAATAGCTTATATTCGTTTACAAAAATCTCTCAAATCAAATTTTTAAAACTTGTACACGCAGGGTGATATAGCTCCCTTATGGTTTGAATTTTTTTAATTGCTTATGGAGCGAGAACTTAAATAGTTTATCAAAGCATCCGTATAGCGAACGCCGATGAGATGGCTGTGGCTAATATATCAATCACAGAATTTATCTCGCTATTGGCAAAGCCTGTGTAGTTAATGGCAAAGGCAGGGTTCGCATCACCATAAGCACATGAGGTATTTTGTGAGGTTGCTGATAACATGGTTTTTGTTATGAGCCTAAAACTTATGATTTATTTAGGTGAGGGCAAACGAAGTGATTTTTCATTATCAATACCATCTGCGATGGCGTGATTGACGTCACGATGTTCTGCCTCGTCATTTCGAACCGCAATAATGACATCACGTAATTTTGCATCCTCAGGAAGATTCCAATATTTTTTTGCAATTTCTGGCGCGTCAACATTTTCGATTTTACCTGTATCAACGGCATCTAAATACGCGGTATAGCTTTTCACGGCCTCTTCTTCAATAATGCCCACAAACCGATGTGCTGTACGTTTATTAAAAAGATAAGCCAAAGAAAAGACGGTTACAAAAGCAAATTGACTTGATGCAATGAGCAAACGATCAAAACGCGTTGGTTTCGAAAGCTCTAAAAATGTCATCAGATGCATACGTTCATTTTCAGCCTCATCCATCAAGGTACGGATTCGGCCATTATCACCTTTTAAAACCCGAATACTATCAAGGTGATTAAAGGCTGCTCCAACCATTCCAGGCACAGCCGCGATCGTTTCAAGAACAACGGCCCTGTGCCCATATCGTTCTTTAAAAAAAGCATCTGCAAAAAATCTTAAAAACTTACTTGTCGCATAAGCAAAATGATCAGAGAGGGTTTTACGTTCATAACGCCATTCAATAGGATTCACAGCCGCGTTTTCGTGACGTAATCTTATATCAGATGGAAAGGATTGGTTTTCAATCATGCTGCAGTCACTCTTTTTGGGATCATTAAAGTGTGTAAATGATATGGAGTACCGAAAGGGAATATCAAGTATTTATATGGCCTTGTTAAATCAAAGCAGACATTTTTGTTATTTTCTTATATTCTGAAAATTGCACTTAAACTTAATCAGTTCAATTGCTACAAAACTTATTCTATTGTTCTTGAGGATTATTTCTCTTTTGAGTATAAATGAAACGTAAAAACAATATGGAATAGTTTTTAGACGTTTTTAGCAGAATTACTGGATTTAAACTCATTATTTTGAATGGGTTGATTTTTTAAATTTAATAATTAAGTAAATTTCAATCGCTTTGACAGCTTACACGGAGGTTTGTTATGCGTAACATCATTTGTATTGTTTGTGCTATGGCTGTCCTTGGTTTTACCCCCGCCCATGCTGTTGAATATATTCGCGCACATGTGCCCGCAGCAGAAAAGGTCGGAGAGGGGCGTATGGTATATATGGTTTTCGATGTATATGACGCAACACTTTATGCGCCACAGGGGTCATGGAATTCTAGTAAACCATATGCGCTGCAACTCTCTTATTTGCGAAACCTGAACGGAAAGGAAATTGCTGACGTCTCTGTTGAAGAGATACGTAACCAAGGTTTCACAAATGAAGCAAAGCTTGCTGATTGGCGTACACAGATGCGTAACATTTTCCCAGATGTTAAGAATGGTGTTAGCTTAACGGGTGTGCGTACCAAAGCCGGTACCACTATCTTTTATAAAGATAATGTCGAAATTGGTCGTATTAAAGACCCGCAGTTTAGCAAGGCCTTTTTTGGTATTTGGCTTAATGAAAAAACGAGTGAGCCTGATCTACGTCGTAAACTTTTGGGCATAAAATGAGCTCAATACCGTCAAAGATATCACTCTTTCAATATAGTATCTTAGCTTTTCCGCTCGCCTTCGCAGGCTTGCCACTTTACATCCATGCACCCGATTTCTATACACGTGAACTGGGTCTTGGTATTGGATTGATTGGTATTATCCTTTTGGCCATTCGATTGTTTGATGCTATTCAAGATCCATTCATTGGTTATATATCTGATAAATATGCTAAGCAGCGTTTGGGCATTATATCCAGTGGCGTTGTAATGTTGTTTTTGGGAATGTTCGCCGTATTTTATGGCCCCCAACTAGAGATTCCGGTTTCTCTTTGGTTTGCGCTGTCTATGATTTTGGCCACAACGGGTTTTAGTATCGTAACGATTAATTTGAATACGATTGGCGGATTTTGGCATGATGAACCTGGCCAACGGACACGTATCTCAGCATGGCGTGAGGCCTTTGCTCTTATCGGTTTACTGATTGCATCTATACTTCCTGCTATCTTACAGAGTTTACAATCAGCAGAAGAATCGTTTCGTATTCTTTCGTGGGTTTTTGGTGTCATTATCATCGCAGGATTTATAATGTTTACCCGTTTTATGAAGCAGTATTCATTAAGCGACAGAGTTATGAAAGTGGATACCCAAAAAGGTCTATCATTTTTACCAATTTTAAAGGGACCAGATCGTCATTTCTTTGGTGTTTGTTTTCTCACACATTTAGCCGCTTCTATTCCGGGTGTAATGGTTTTGTTTTTTATTCGTGATTATTTGGGTGCGAATAATCTTTCAGGTTTATTTCTTTGTCTTTATTTTATTGCTGGCGCCGCCCTTATGAGCGTTTGGGTTAGGCTTGCAAATAAAATTGGTAAGGAGAGAGCATGGCTTACGTCTATGCTTCTCGCTGTTGTTACATTTATGTGGGCCTATTTTCTTCAGCCAGGCGATGTTGTCGCTTACGGTATTATTTGCATTCTCTCAGGAATGGCGCTCGGCGCTGATTTGGCGTTACCGCCATCTATGTTAGCGGATCGAATTACAAAACAAAAAAAGGAAGCCGAAGCTACACAATATTACGCGCTAATTTCATTCATTCCCAAAATTGCGATTGCGATTGCAAGTGGTATATCATTTTTGATTCTGGATCATCTCGGATTTACCGCTGGTGCAGAAAATTCATCCAAAGTCATGCAGGGCCTTATCATACTTTATGCATTTGTGCCGTGCTTGATTAAACTCGTCGCTGCATTTTCCCTGTGGCGCATGCATAAACGCGAAGGAGATATTTATGCGTAATTTAAAAACAGCTTTTTTGATGGTGTTTATGATTTTTCTGAGCGCTTGCAGTGGCGGGGCTTCACTGGATCATTATAAAGGGTCGGAACCATCTTTGGATCTGAAAGAATATTTTACCGGCCCGATTAAGGCATGGGGCGTCGTACAAGACCGAAGTGGCCAAGTGGTCAGACGTTTTGATGTCACTATGGTTGGCACATGGAAAGGCGATGTGGGTACTCTAGAGGAATATTTTAAATATTATGATGGTGAAACTCAAAAGCGGACATGGACAATTAAGAAGATCGCGGATAAAAAATACGAAGGCACTGCCGGAGATATTATAGGTACGGCTCAGGGTAATGTTGAGGGTAGCGCAATGCAATGGGTTTATCAAATGGATCTGCCAGTCGGTGATGAAACGTATAAAATCACTTTTGATGATTGGATGTTTTTAATGAATGATGGCGTATTGATAAACCGCTCTTACCTGAAAAAATTTGGATTTACCGTTGCGGAATTGACGCTCTTTATGCAAAAACAGGATAAGTAATCATTGGTCACGCTATCAATTATTGGGCTTTGGTAAATTTACCTTAGATGAAATAGACAATAGTTTTTTTATATAGCTATTGAATATATTTCATTAGTGATGGCTTTATATTGTCTACCATCACTTTTATTCCATCGTTATTGGGGTGGATACCATCTTGTAAGTTTAGAGATGGATTCAAAGCCACGCCCTCAAGAAAGAATGGATAAAGAGGAATTTTATATTTCTTTGCAAGGTCTGTATAAAGTGAATTAAATTTCTTTTGAAACTCTGCTGGATATTGTCTTGATGCCTTCATGCCAATTAGAAAGACAGGAATATTTTCCGTGCGTAAAGTTTCAATCATTTTCTCTAAATTATTTTTAGTATCATGAACGGGCAGGCCACGTAGCATGTCATTTGCACCTAACGCAATAATCACAAGGTCAGGTTTTTTATCGCCGGCAATTGACCATTCAAGACGTGATAAGCCACCTGCCGTTGTATCTCCAGAAACGCCAGCATTTTCAATTGTAATATGTTTGCCAGATTCTTGGAGCGCACGCTGCATCACACTTGGAAAATCTTCACCAGCCTGAAGGCCATAGCCTGCCGTTAAACTATCACCAATCATGACAATGCGCTTGGCGGTTGTGTCTAACTTTTGCCCCCATGCATGGTTAAATGGGCTATTTACGAGTAGGCTAAATAATATAAAGAATGTAATCCAAATGCTTTTGTAAAACGAATATAATGAATAAGCTTTCATAAAACACTCCCTTATGGTTTAACAGGCACATGGATACCCTTTTAAAAATACAATCTATATCAGTTAATGTACAAAACAAGAGCAAGGACGGCTTAGAGGCGATCATTCGTGACATTTCCTTTGACGTACCATCAGGCAAGATGATTGCTATTTTGGGACCTTCAGGATCAGGTAAAACAACATTATTAATGGCGATTGCTGGTTTGTTACCTTTGCATTCTGGTCACATTCTCTTCCGTGATCAGCCCTTGCAAACAGATAATGAAGAGGCCATGACAAAATGGCGAGGCGAGAATATAGGAATTATTTTTCAACATTTTCACCTCTTACCCAATCAAACTGCACTTGAAAATGTTATGATACCTCTTGAGCTAAATAAAGTTCCAGATCCTGAGCGTGAGGCAATAAATTTGCTTGAAACTTTGGGGCTTGGACATCGCTTGCATGCCACACAGGCAACATTATCTGGAGGAGAGCAGCAGCGTGTTGCTTTGGCCAGAGCCCTTGCTATCAAGCCATCATTAATATTGGCGGATGAACCAACAGGAAATTTAGACAGGCATAATGGACGAATCGTTATGGATTTATTGGAAAGCCATGTGCGCCAAGGTTCTCAAAGCTTATTACTGATTACGCATGATCCTGAACTGGCGGCACGTTGTGATTTCCAAATTCATCTTCAAGATGGTCAAATGATTTAAAGGCATCGATGTTATGGATCTTCGTATTTTAAAATGGGCAGTCAAAGATTTGCGAGGTTCTTACAGTTCCTTTACTATACTTCTTATTTGTCTTGTTATTGGTATTTCTGCGATAACGTCTGTGCAAATATCTGCGCGTAGTGTCCTGTCGAGCATTGAAAATAATTCGAGAAATATTCTAGGAGGAGATTGGGTTCTCCGCCAAATCTACGCGCCAAATGCAGTGGATGTAAAAAACTGGTTTCAGCAGCAAAACGCACAAATAGCTGAAACAATTGAATTGCGTCCCATGATGATCAACCAAAGAACGGGAGATGTAAGCTTGGTTGAATTAAAAGCTGCTGGGAATGATTATCCACTTTTTGGAAATGTTGAAACTCATACAGGGCGAGATATTCATTCTCTATTACAGAATGGGATTGTTGTTGAGACATCGCTGTTGGATAGATTGAATTTAAAAATTGGTGATGATGTTCAGTTGGGTGATGCCAGTTTCACAGTAATGGATACAATTAAATCAGAGCCAGATAGGGCAGGTGCAGGACGGTTTGGGCTGGCACCGCGCGTATTTATTAATCTAAAAAATTTAGAGATAACAAAGTTAAATCAACAAGGAAGTATGATCTATTATGATCTGCGCATAAAATTTGATGATAAAAATATTCCAACAATAGAGCAATTTGAAAATGAGTTCCCGCAAAATACAGCTAAACTTACAACACATGAAAATGCATCACCTCAGATTCAACGTTTTGTAAATAATCTTCTACAATTTATGAGTTTGGTCGGGCTATCGTCCTTATTGATTGGTGGTGTGGGGATTGCGAACGGATTGCGAGCCTATCTGAATACGAGACTACCTCATATCGCGCTTTATAAAATGATAGGCTTTTCTCAAAATGCTATTCGAAAGATATATACTCTACAAATTACAATGGTAGGAATCATTGGCATTTTATTTGGTTTGCTTATGGGTATTCTTATTCCGTTATTTTTAACCCCTTTTTTACAAGATTTTCTTCCGTTTCCCATTGAATTTCAGATCAATTATTTAAGCCTTCTTATATCTTTTTGCTTTGGTATACTCACGATGATTTTGTTTTCGGTTATTCCTTTGGGGCAAGCAGAAAAAATATCACCACTTTTGCTGTTCCGCCATAGTCGGGAAGCATTGCACGGAAAATTACCCAAGGATCTATTCCAAATATTCTGTATATCATTGGTACTTCTGGGTGGATTAGTGATTATAAGCTCCGTTGATCGGGAATTTGCATTCTATTTTACATTTGGTGCTGTTTTTTGCTTTGGTATATTTTATGGATTGGCTTTTTTCCTAAAAAAGATTGTGAGTCATATTGGCCCTTCATTCTCGATTTTACCGCGCTTGGCACTCAAGAATATTTCAAACCCACAGAGCGCAACGATTATAACGTTAATCACTCTCGGGATTGGTCTGACTGTTTTAATGTCTATAACGCTTATTGATCGTAATTTGCGCGGCACGTTGATGGAAAACATGCCTGCTGATGCGCCATCGTTTTTCTTTCTTGATATTCAACCGCATCAAAAAGAAGCATTTCAAAATTTTGTGTTAAGCTATCACGGCACTGATAATTTAGTCATCACGCCAAATCTAAGGGGGCGCATAAAAGACGTAAATGGTATTCCTGCTGAAAAAGCTCTGATTGATACATCTGAATCATGGCTTTTGCAGAATGATAGGGGCTTCACGTATTTAAAGGAAGAGCCCGCGCATAGTAAAATCATTGAAGGATCATGGTGGCCTGCGGACTATAAAGGTGTTCCACTTATTTCTGTTGTTGATGATGTGCAACGTGCCTTTGGGGTAAAGGTAGGTGATGAGATGACACTCACGATATTGGGAAGAGACATTAAAGCAAAAGTTGCCAATATTCGTGAAGTGGAATGGACAAATTTTACTATTAATTTTGCAATTACGTTTTCCCCGAATGTTTTGGAATCTGCGCCGTATAGTAGCCTTGCCACCGTTATCGCCCCGCAAGATATAGAGGCTGAATTTCAGCGTGCCATTGCACAGAAATTTCCCAATGTTTCAATGGTCAATGTCACGGAGGCCGTTGATCTTATTCAAAAGATCCTTGGTCAAATGGTTAATGCCATTCGATTTATGGCTTTGTTAGCTTTATTTACAGGCATATTAGTTCTCATCAGTGCTATTCAAAGTACAAAGTTAGAGAGGCAATATGAAATCACAATTTTAAAATTGTTAGGTTTAAATAAACAAAGCTTACAAAAAATTGTAACCATTGAATTTGCTATCTTGGGGTTTTTATCTGCGGCAATGGCAAGTTTATTAAGTATAGCAATTAGCTGGGCAATTATCGTAAAGATGATGGATCTCACTTGGAAAATTTATCCATTACTCTCATTTGGGTTGGTTTTGATTACTGTTTTCTTCACATGTAGTTTGGGGTTATTCCTGTTAAGGCATATACTAAGACAGAAATCAATTGATGTACTGCGCAATGAATAAAATTTTAAGGTTGGTTTAACATTTCTCAAAGGTCGAAAACACCAAGCCCACTCATTTATTCCTCAATTTTTTGAAAATTATCTTTTGCAAAAGATGTGTAATTTTAAAGTTAACAAATATTTTCATTCATAGCTGAGATCTTTCGCTTTTCCATGAAATATTTTATAGGCGATAAATGTGTAACCGATCAATACAGGTAAAACAATTAAAGCGCCAATGAGAATAATCATAAGTGATTCAGGTGCACTTGCAGCTTCAGTAATTTTTAACTGATCGGGAACGATATAGGGATAAAAACTATAAGCGAGACCATGAAAGCAAAGCACAAAAATACTAATCGTATTCACAAAAGGTACCCAGCACCAGCGATCATCCGGTTTCGGTAATTGACGTAACAAAACTTCTAATGAAATAACTAATATAGCTGTGATTAACGGTATTGGTGCCAATAAAACAATATTTGGGAATGAAAACCATTTTTCAAAGATACGCTCACTAACCAGAGGTGTCGAAATAGAAATTAATGCAATTGCGATCATCGTTCCCCATAAAGATATGCGCGCCCAGCGTACAGATTTTTTTTGCAGGTCTCCATCAGTTTTCATGATAAGCCAGCATGAGCCAATCAAACAGTAGCCGGCTGCGACACAAACGCCAACTAAAAATGAAAATGCGATTGCAGATATACTTTGTTCAAAGCCTAATATATATGATCCAAGCATATAACCTTGTGCGAGCGCTGTAATTAATGACCCTATAAAAAAAGTGTTATTCCAAGCATTTTTATGATCGATCTTTGCCTTCGCACGAAAGTCAAATGCTACGCCGCGAAGTGTCAGCCCAATGAGCATAACCGCTACGGGTAGATAAAGATTGGAGAGAATAATGCCGTGTGCTTTAGGAAATGCTACTAATAGTAATCCAACACCCAAAACTAGCCATGTTTCATTTGCATCCCAAAACGGCCCGATTGAACCAATCATTCGATCTTTTTCACTGTCGGTCGCACGTTTCATTAAAATACCAACGCCAAGATCATACCCATCAAGCACGGCGTAGATCAGCATGGATAGACCCATGAGAGCTGCGAATGAGAGAGGAAGCCAATCACCGTTTGCAAAAATATCCATATGATAATCCTCTTTTAATATGATGTGTTGTCAGAAATTTGGGTGGATGTTGGCGAAGATATTTCTGTTTTTTTCTGTCCCGCCTTACGCGCCATATAAAATAGCGTGGTAATAAATGCTGTCATTAACACAGCATAAATTGTCAGGTACATTGATAAGCTGATACCAATAATGGGTGCAGGGACATCTGAAATCGCGTCCACAGTTCTTAAAACGCCTGTCACAAGCCATGGTTGACGACCAATTTCTGTTACATACCATCCCGCGACTGTTGCAACCCACCCCGAAAAAGCCATCGGGATTAAAATATAGGCAAGGGGTTTGATAATATCCTTACGCTTCCATAAATAAAATACAGTGAGCCATGATATAAGTAGCATCAAAACTCCTGTACCAACCATAATCCGAAATGCCCAAAATACAGGAGCTACAGGCGGATGATTGCCTATGAATTCATTTAGCCCTTTGAGTTCACCATTCGGATCATGCGTTAATATCAAACTCGCAAGTTTTGGAATCTCAATCGCAAGGTCATTTTGACGTGTTTCCTCATTGGGTAGGCCAAATAAAACTAATGGGGCGCCACGTTGTGTTTCCCACAATCCTTCCATGGCGGCAACTTTTTGTGGTTGATGTTCAAGTGTATTTAAACCATGAAGATCACCAACGAAAATTTGAATAGGTATTAAAACGGCCGCCGTTAATATACCAGTTTGAAGAGCCGCCATGACAGCAGGGGTACGATCATTTCGTAACCAACGATAGGCTGATAGGCCTGCAACTAAAAAAGCCGCCGTTAGACCAGATGCTATCAACATATGTGTAAATCGGTATGGGAAAGATGGGTTAAAAATAATTTGAAACCAATCTGTTGCATGCGCTACGCCGTCACGCATTTCAAAACCAGCTGGTGTATGCATCCAGCTATTTAAGACTAGAATCCAAAATGCTGATGCTGTCGTACCAAACGCCACAAGGAATGTTGCCAAATTATGCATCCATGGTGGTACACGACTAAATCCAAAGAGCATTATACCAAGAAAGGTTGCCTCAAGAAAAAAGGCAGTCAGAACCTCATAAGCCAATAACGGTCCTGCGATATTACCCACTGTCTCCATAAAACCAGGCCAATTAGTACCAAATTGGAAGGACATTGTAATGCCGCTGACAACGCCCATGGCAAAGCATAGCGCAAATATTTTTGTCCAGAAAAAATAGGCTTCCATCCATTTATTATCTTTGGTGGCGTTAAATCGCAGTTTGAAAAACAATAAAATCCAACCCAAAGCAATGGTTATACTTGGGAATAGAATGTGAAAAGTGATATTAGCCGCAAATTGGATGCGTGCTAAAAGGGCGGGATCTAGTTCCATCATGTTGCGTCCATCTCTTTCTTATCTTTGCCGCCTTTCACAACAAAGAGTTTATCTTTCATTTCGTAAAGTTTATAAACTTTCGCGCCTAGTTTCAGTAGGTTCACCAAACGTTCAGTTTCCATTTTTTGCATATCGGTGTACCAATTCGTTAGCATCTCAATTAAATCATGCATTTCATGCATTTTATCTTGGGCATATTTTTCATGAGAACCAGATGGTTTTTCCATCAAGACATCGCGCAACATTGTTAGCGTTGGTTCAATTTCTCTCTTACGACGTTGTTCGACAAGCGTACGCACAATTTCCCAAATATCTTCAGGCACAGTAAAATGATCCCGTCTGTCATTCGGCAAATGTTTGAGGCGGATTAAATTCCAAGCATCAAGTTCCTTTAACCCCATGCTGACATTCGAACGTGCAAATCCCAACGCTTCGCAAATATCATCAGCATTTAATGGCTTCGGGGACAGGTATAAAAGGGCATAAATCTGCCCCACAGTGCGGTTGATACCCCAACGTGACCCCATTTCACCGAAATGGAGGACGAAGGTTTGGATCATTGGCGGCAAATTCATCATATTTTTCTCTAATTTCTGTATTTACTGAAATTATAGAATAAAAAGATTGGAATTTCAAGGGCTAAAAATGCACATAGACCCCTTAATAGACGGACACTGCACAGACTAGCAGATATTTAATGTTTTTCTTCAGGCTGGTGTGCGTATTGAAGCCAGACACGATAAGCGGTTGGAAGAATGTTTTTTAAATGAGTCCAAGAAGACGCAAGATCAGAAGAAGAATCAGGATACCAGCTAAACCACCACTTGGATAATACCCCCAGCCTTTGCTATGCGGCCATGTTGGTAGCGCACCTATAAGTATTAGAACAAGTATGATTAAGAGGATTGTTGAGGTTGTCATGAAATTTCCTTTATTTCTTATCAAACGATAGAGAGCGATAAAAGTTCCATACATGAAAAAAACAGAAGCGCCTTTAATAACGAAGGCGATGACTCAAATGGTAATTTTAATGGTCAGAAAATGACCAATTAAAATTTTTTAAATTTGCAATTTTTTTAAAATACCGCCACGTTCCAAACGACGCTGCACTTTTTGATTGATATCGGTTAAAATGACGCGTGATCCTTTTGTATGAAAAAAGTCAATAAGATCATCCAAATGACTTATGCCAGTGAGATCCATGTACGTAACATGGGCAAGATTAAAAACAATTGTTTTAGGGATATGCGTAAAGCGTTGCATTGCCTTTTCAAAGCTTTCGATAGAGGCAAAGAAAAGGGGGCCTTCGATTCTATATACCGCTACTTCTCCGGGAACATAAGTTATACCTTCTTTTAAGAGAATTGCTTGCGTATCAATCTCGTTCTCTGCATGAACGTCTATATTGGATGCCATACGACGCATGAATAATAAAGCCGCCATCGCGACACCAACTTCAACGGCCACCACCAGATCAACAAAAACAGTAAATATAAAAGTAACGAACATAATAATGATATCCGTACGAGGGGCTGTTTTAAAAACGTGAGCGATATGGTGTAGTTCGCTCATATTCCATGCCACAACAAACAAAATAGCTGCAAGTACCGCCAATGGCACATTCACCGCGAGTGGAGCAAGTAATAAAACAATCGCCAATAATGTAACGCAATGAATAATTCCTGAAAGAGGACTTGTGGCACCATTGCGAATATTGGTAGCGGTTCTGGCAATCGCCCCAGTGGCTGCAAATCCGCCAAAAAATGGTACAACAAAATTTGCAATTCCTTGTCCTATCAGCTCTTGATTAGGATTAAACTTTGTTCCTGCCATTCTGTCGGCAACGGTTGCAGATAAAAGTGATTCAATTGCGCCGAGCAGCGCAATGGCAAAAGCAGGCCCCATGAGAACGGGAACAAGTTGCCAACTAAAACCAGAAATAAATGAAAAGCCCTGTAAACTTTGTGGGATACCACCAAACGCCGAGCCAATCGTTGAGACATCTTTAAAATTAAAAACAGCCTGTGCAGCAGTACCTAATATTAAAACAATTAAGGGTCCAGGAATTCGTTTCAGTAAATTTATGCGCGGGGCAATTATTAAGATAAGAAGACTTATCGTCGCGATGATAGTGGTTGCGATGTGAAGAGTGGGAAAAGATTCAAGTAAACCTAAAAACTTTTCATGAAAATGGACATCTGGTGCCAAATTGGTTTTAAGGCCAAAAAATTCTTTCCATTGTCCCACCCATATGATCACACCAATTCCCGCGGTAAATCCTAAAATCACGGATTGCGGAATAAATTTCATTAAGGCACCCAAACGAAATAACCCCATGATTGCCAGCATGATGCCGGCCATGACAGTGGCAATTTGCAAACCTGACACACCATATGTGGCAGTAATACCAGAAAGAATGACAATGAATGCACCAGTTGGACCACTTATTTGTAGGCGACTTCCGCCAAATACGGTTGTTAAAAAACCTGCAATGATGGCTGTGTATATACCTTGTTCTGGCTTTACGCCTGATGCAATCGCAAACGCCATGGCCAAGGGTAATGCAACGACACCAACAATCAGGCCAGAGATGATATTATTCAACCAATGCTCTTTCCGAAAAAGACCAGCTTTGTATGATTCTAAAAGAGCTATCATGAAATTGCCTTTGTTTGATTTTTTATACTAATGAAGTGAACGGGAAATATAAAGCATTCTTATAACGCAGAAGACATCTGTAATGTTTTAGTAGGAAGGTGGCGTAACCTGCACAAACTTATCCATAACAGGATTATAAAATTCCATATTTTGTTGTTCATGATCTACAAAAAGTGCCGCAACCGATAATTTACTATTTTTCATGGCGTCCATGACAGCTGGGTGTCTCATTGTATTAAAATATGTCGATCTTAAACTATTTTCATGCATACGGTCGGGGTGCATGCCACTTTCGCGCCATTGACGGAGTTCGGGCGTTGCCTTTTCCATGAAGGATCTAACAAGATCATAACGATCCATTCGTCCTTCGGCATAATCGCGATTTACATCATTTCTGTGACCAACGATGATGAGAGATTTTATTTTTTTGGCAACGACTGCAAATTCTATTGTTGCCGCAAGACCGCCCGGAGTATGTTCATGATGATAGTTACCACCGATACGACGATGAACAAAAGAATCGCCAGGTTCAATTCCAAAAACATTTTCAGGAGCAACATAAGGGCTTATTCCTGTGATGATGAGCGCTTGAGGGTGCTGACCATGTGTGACCAAATCATGCATGCGTCCATCAGGCCCCCATTCATCACTTTTAAAACGCTTGAATCTCGCAATAAGATCAGAAATAGCTTCGAGAGCAGAGCTGTTTCCATAGGTGATTTCAAGTTCTCCCGCATCCATATCACAGATCAAACCTGCCAAGGATAATTTTGTTTGTCTTATAGCGTCAGAAATAAAGGGCAGAGATTTAATATTGGTAATACTGGCATGAAGGCATTCTCTTTCAACCTGCCTCAACGCAGCTTTCCGACAAAATGGACTTTCGTCCATTGCGGCTAATAAACTTGCTGGTGGATGTGAATGCAATCCATCAATACAAACATGGCTCATCCAACGATTAACATTCGGGAGCATCGGATTTTCAATCAATCTAGCTTCTGCACCTCCACAATGTGTATGCGCCAAAACAAAAGCTTCACCGATTCCTTTGTGTAATACAGCATATTGCAAAGCGGCAGCAACCTCTATCGATTGATCATCATAGGGAAGTTCAGGATCAAGTTTTGGAACGACATTTGCAACTGTTTGAATGGCATAAGCTTGACCATGCTTATGGTCTAATACTCTTGCTGGCGGGAGGCGGGAGTCGACACAAGAGATTGTAATGACATTACTTTCAACAGGTGGGTAAGGATTGCGGACGCCTTCAAAATAACCCCTTATCATCTTACGAATTATGTCAGGATCAACCATCCGTCTTTCTATTTCATCAAGACTCACTGAATTTTCTTGCTGATTTTCGCCAGCCATTTTTCTTTATCCTTATCAACGCATTCATTGGAATTGAGAGCTAACATTTCACATTATTAGTATTACGTCAATCTTTCTATGAAAATAGTCTAAGTAATTGAAGTATCAAATAAATATATATTCATGAGGGAATATTAAGGAGTAGGTCGGAGCGATCTCTTTACCGTTTATGAGAAAATGAGGAACTAAATACAGTCGTGGACGTTTGGATATAGGAACATTCATAAAAGGAGCAACATCATGCAAGAAACATCAATTAAAAATACAAATTCTAAATATCCCGAAGTCACAAGCATTGGAAATGATTTGAAATCACTAAAATCAGACATTGGTGACTTAGCAGTACATATTAAAGAAGATGGTCTTCACGATTTACAAGAAAAAGCTGGTGAAGGGTATAAAACTTTACAGGCCTATGAAAAAAATATTGAAGAGCGGGTTACAAATTACCCTCTTCAAAGTCTTGCCATTGCATTCGCAAGCGGTTTAGCCGCAAGTTACTTATTTGGACGTAGGTAATTCATCATGATGAATATGATACTGGTTGCAGAACGCATTTTTACTGAAAAACTTTCAAATAGTTCGGTTGAAATGTTGCGCAAGAATGACAGTAGTCGATACATAGAAATTGCAGCTGGCATTGCGACTTTTACTGGTATGGGTTTTTTAATTTTTGCCGCATATTTGTGGTTGGAAAAAAATTATCAAGCCGATGTGGTTGCGGGGGTGACGGGATTGATGGCTATAGGCTTGGGATGTTTCTTAATGCTCATGTCTATAGCTATTGTTCGTCGTAGACAAAAATCATTAAAAAAGTTAAAAGATGAAATTTATGAATCATTAAATGAAATTGTTAACTCAATGGATAAAGTTTTGACAGATCCAGTCCGTCAAAATCCTAAAACGGCTACTTTATTAGCAACTATAGTCGGATTTGTTGTTGGAGAAAAAACTCTGTAAAAATATATTTTCTAAAACATATTTTTACAATACAAAGGAAAAACCATGAAAAGTTTATTATTATGGGCCATCGGAGTTCCCATTCCCATTATCGTTATTTATATGATTTTCTTCTAAAAATATAATTCTTAAGAATTATAAAATCATTTACGCCGAAAATAAAAATGAAACGAGAGATAGGGTAACCAGAAATGTTGCCATACTTCTTAATTTTATAAACCATCTATCATAGATGCCTTGCTTATATAATTTTATATCAATCATTAACAACGTGATAAAACATAAAATCATTGTACCAACAGAATAAATATCCTCAAAGAATAAACTTATCCATGCAATTAATGCTATCGCATTACTATAGATTAATAGTCGTGGAGAATAATTCTTAAACATCGCTATCCCCAATATATACCTGAAATAAAGGAGATAATTACAGCGGCATAACATAAGATAAGAGAATTTATAGATATATAAAAGATAGAAATATAATTCTGATACCAAGATAGAAGGGATAGAAGAGCAAAAGGAATAATACCCATCAATGTTAAAATACTTATTAGTAATTTTTGGTTATTGATCATTTATTCTTACGCCTCTGCTTCTTTTGTCTTATGACGATGAACATAAGAATAAATTGCAGGCACAACAAATAATGTCAATAAGGTCCCGACACTCATACCGCCGACAATCACCCATCCTAATTGCTGGCGACTTTCAGCGCCTGCGCCATCAGCAAATGCAAGCGGAATGGCCGCCAAAATAGTGGCGATCGTTGTCATCAAAATAGGGCGAAAGCGTAATGAAGCTGATTCAATAATGGCATCAACTTTGCTAAGGGTGGGTTTGTGAGCAAGTTCTGCATTTGCAAACTCAACCAATAAAATTCCGTTTTTTGTAATTAAGCCAATCAAAGTGATTAAACCAATTTGGCTATAAATATTTAACGTGTTTCCCGTTAACCACAGTGCCAATAATGCCCCGAGCATCGATAGTGGTACTGTTATTAAAATAATGACAGGATCAACAAAGCTTTCAAATTGTGCGGCCAGTACCAGAAAGATAAAGATCAATGCCAATGCAAACGTAAAGATTAATGCGGAATTCGTTTCGCGAAATTCTCGTGTCTGACCACCATAATCAATTTGTGTTTCCGCAGGAAAGATATCCTTAATTGCCGTTTCAACTTCGGCCAAACCATCGGTCAGAGCAACTTTATTAGAAAGCCCACTGGTAATGGTGACTGACCGCGCACGATTAAATCTAACTAAATCACGCGGGGTAACAGTTTCTTGAATTGATGCAAATGAAGCGAGAGGCACCATTCCAGCAATGCCATCCTTATTGGTGCGAATAAATATTTGGTTCAGATCGTTTGGTGATATTTTCTGATCTTCGTCGATTTGCAATATAACGTCATATTGCTCATCATTTGCTTTGAATTGGGTGATGTTTCTACCCGCTAACATCAATTCAATAATACGCCCCGTATCTGATATACTGACACCTAAGTCTGCCATGCGTGCACGGTCTAAATCGACAAATACTTGAGGCGTATTAATTTTTAAATCAGTTTCAACGCCAGATAACTTATCTGATTTTTGTAATCGATCTAATAACTGATCAACATCTTGGGCTATTTCAGAATAGGGACGTGAATCTTTTATGATTACTTCAATTGGCTGTGATCGTCCGCCGGCGCCCAAACTTTGCGGTGTGATAGCAACCGCGGTTATTCCAGGCACTTCGGCAAATCGTTTCATGATTTTTTGAGATAATTCACGACTAGATAAATCGCGATCCTCCCATGGGGAGAGAATAATGAATCCAAATCCTTGATTACTCAAGGGTAATCGCCCTGATCCCACGCCCGTGATCACACCCGCGCCTTTGATTTCAGGAATATCTTGAATGGCTGCTTCTAGTTCTGGTGCATAGGAAACCATATAATCACTCGTTGCCCCTTCGGGCGCGGTGAGCGAAAGAGATAATCGGGCACGGTCTTCAATCGGGCTTAATTCTTGTTTGATGACTGAGATAAAAAATATAATGCCGATCGACATAAGTAATAGTAACAGCCAAGTCACAAATCGTATCTTCATAAATGCTTTTAATAAAGAAACATAAGATGATTCAAAACGATTAAGCCCAGATTCAATAAATTCTTTTGCGCGATTATAAACAGATATTTTTTTTATTTTTGGTGTCGGTTGCAATAATTTTGCACATAACATGGGGCTAAGAGAAAGCGCAACAAATCCTGATACAACAACAGATGCAGTTAATGTCAGGGCAAATTCCGTGAATAATTTTCCTGTACGTCCGCCCATAAAGGTAACGGGAACATAGACGGCGGCCAATGTTAACGTCATGGCAATAACCGCAAAACCAATTTCTTTCATACCGCGAAATGCCGCATCTAATGGTTTCATTCCATTTTCAATATGGCGGTAAATATTTTCAAGAACGACAATAGAGTCATCAACCACAAGACCAATTGCCAGAACCAGAGCTAGTAATGTTAATGTATTTAATGAAAACCCCATCAAATACATGACAAAGAATGATCCAATGATACTGATGGGGATTGTTACCAAAGGAATTAAGGTCGCGCGCCAGCTTCGTAAAAATAGGAATACAACAACACCTACTAATATAATCGCCTCAAATAACGTCTTATATACGTTTTTTAAACTTTCGCGAATAAAAATTGTTGTGTCATTACTGACCTCTAAGGAAACATTTTCGGGTAAATTTTTTCGTATTTCTGGTAAAATCTTATTTACGGCATCACTAATGTCTAAGGGATTGGCCACAGCTTGCTTTACAATTCCAATGGCAACGGTTTGCTTTCCATTAAATCTGAAATTTGTAGTTTCATCAGCAACGCCTATATTCACGCGGGCCACATCACTTAATCTGACAATCGCTCCGTTTTCAGAGCGAAGGATAATATTTTTAAACGAGTCGATTGTATTTATATCAGTTGATGTTTTGACAACAAACTCGCGCGCTGCGCCGATTAAACGACCACTGGGAATATCTAAATTCTGTGATTCCAATGCCTGCGCTACATCATTTGCCGTTAAATTATATGACCTTAACAAAATAGGATCTAACCATATACGCATGGCAAATACGCGCGCGCCGAAGATATTGGCCTCTGCAACACCAGAGAGAGTTTGAATACGATCTTGTACAACGCGATCCGCCAGATCTGTTAATTGACCACTGGACAAATCATCAGAACTGAGAACAAGGAAAATAATTGGACTGCTATCTGCTTCTACTTTTGCGATTGTGGGTTCTTCCACTTCATCGGGTAGGCGTCCACGCGCTCTACTCACGCGGTCACGCACATCTGAGGCAGCGCTGTCCGCATCACGCTCAGGAACAAATTTGATATTTATAATACTCGCACCTTCGCGGCTGGTACTGGAAATAGTTCGAATGCCTTCAATACCAGACAGACTATCCTCTAATGGACGTGTAATTTGATTTTCAATGATTTCAGCGCTGGCACCAATATAAGTAGTGGTTACCGTTACCGCAGGTTCATCAATGTTAGGATATTCTCTAACCGTAAGGGCCTGAAATCCAACTAAACCTAATAGAATTACAATCAAACTTAAAACAGTCGCAAAGACGGGACGCTGAATTGAAATATCACTGAATTTCATTTGCTAGCCTTTGGTAGCTCTTCAACAGCACTCGGAATCATATTAATAGGACGCGCTTCTTTTAATGTAACCTCAACTTGTTCTCCGCGAAGTTTTTGCTGCCCTGCTGTTACCACTCGATCGTTATCAGAAATATCTCCTTCAATTGCCACCATACCAGATGCACGTAACAAAACATTCACAGGGATTAGATTTGCCATTAACGCAGTTTTATTTTTTTCTTGCACTTGGTTTTTGATAACATAAATAAGTGTCTTTGTTCCGCGTGGTAATAGGGCTTGCTCGGGTATTGTGATCACATTTTCAATTCTATTCGTCGGAATCTGCACCTCTACAAATTGCCCAGAGATAAGATTAATATTAGTCTCACTGTTTGTTTGATCGAGAAGAATTTGAGCGCTAATAGTGCGCGTGGACTGATTGACATTCTGTTCAATAAAATTGATGGGGATGACTATTTTCCTTTGATTATCAACAATCACATTGATTGGTGTATCTTTTAGTAAATCTGTTTTTACAGACGATGGAATATCAAAAATGATACGCAATTTTGAGTTATCATTAATGCTAACTAATTCCGTACCTGGTTGAACTAAATCGCCCACATTAATTGATCTTATTCCAACAATACCAGTAAAGGGCGCTTTGATATTTTTTTTATTTAACTCAGCTTTTGCAAAATCAACATTTGCTTTTGCTAAATTCAGTTCTGCTTCTGCCTCATCAAATTTTTGCGCGCTCATTATTCCTTCTTTATAAAGTTGGCTTACTCTATTTCGTGTTGACTGTTTTAAAGATAAGGTAGCTTTTTCTTGAGCCAATGTAGCAAGTTCTGTTTCGGAATCTAATGCAATAAGTATCTGGCCTTGTTTTACAAGATCACCCTCTTTAAAATTTACCTTTGAAACTCTTCCTGAGACTTCAGATTTTAATTTGACAGATAAATCTGATTTAACTTCAGCTGTTAAATTTAATGTCTGTTCTAAATTTGTTCGTTTAACAGGTATCGTTTCAACAACAATAGGCTGAGACGATTTTTTATCTTGTTGTCCTGCGGATTCTGTCGTGGTTAGCCACAATAATAAGGTAACGGCCGTCACCAATATGAAGCTGATTATAACTATCTTTGGTAATTCAATCTTCATATTTGGCGACCCTGAAAGTAATATGTTTAAATATAACTATAGTTTTTTAAGTTTTATTATCAATCTCTTACATCCTCTTTCGGGTCTTTTCGGGTGATCTAATTACATTCCCAACGCTAAATTATGAAAATTTAAGCTTTGTTACCTTTTTAAAAAATAATTGAGCAGGTTTTGATGGGTAAGAAATTGTAAGAGGCAATATTCTAATTGAAAAAATTATATTTTATAAAAATTCATAATATTCCTTAATTTTAAGTCTGCTCACTTTGAAGAAAAGTAATCTATGTTATAACAAAAAAATGAAAACTTCCTATGATGTTATAATAATTGGTGCAGGAGCTGCGGGTATGATGTGCGCTGCCGAAGCCGGCAAACGAGGGCGTAAAGTATGGCTTATTGACCATGCTACAAAAATTGCAGAAAAAATTCGGATTTCGGGCGGTGGACGCTGTAATTTCACCAATCTTTTTACAAGCCCCAAAAAATTTCTTTCAGAGAATGAGCATTTTTGTAAATCAGCCCTTAGTCAATATACACAGGCAGATTTTATTGCCTTAATGCAAAAGCACAATATAGCATTTCATGAAAAAAAATTAGGTCAGCTTTTTTGCGATCATTCAGCAACGCAGGTAATTGACATGCTATTAACCGAATGTCGTTCCGCTGGTGTCGTGATGGAAATGGAAACAAAGGTTTTTGAAGTACAAGCGACGGATGACGGTTATATAATCAAAACAAATCGCGGTGATCAGTTTTGCCAATCATTAGTTGTGGCCACAGGTGGTTTATCTATACCCAAAATAGGTGCAACAAAATTTGGATATGAAATTGCAAAACAATTTGGATTAAAAGTTATTCCCACAAGGCCTGGTTTAGTTCCATTAACATTTCAAAGCGCACTGTTAGATCGTTGTAAAGAATTAAGTGGCCTTTCAGTCGAAGCAGAAATATCATGCGGTGATATAAGTTTTGCGGAAGGTATGTTATTCACGCATCGCGGTTTAAGTGGGCCTTCAATTTTACAAATATCTTCATATTGGCAAGAAGGGCAAGATATAGTTATTAATTTAGCGCCTGAAATAAATGTACTGGCTTTTTTAAAAGAAAAGAAAAAAAATCAACCACGACAAGATATTCAAACGGCCATAAGTGAAATTATACCAAAAAGATTGGCGATTAGTATATGTGATGCAGAAATGATAAATGGTCGTATCGCTGATTTACCTGATAAATCATTACAAATAATGGCGCGCGCTATTAATGAATGGCGAATAAAGCCGTCTGGTACGGAAGGTTATAGAGCGGCCGAAGTTACATTGGGCGGTGTTAGTGTTGACGAATTATCATCAAAAACAATGGAAGTAAAAAAACAGTCAGGATTATATTTCATAGGTGAAGTGATTGATGTAACAGGCCATTTGGGTGGATTTAATTTTCAATGGGCATGGTCATCTGGGTATGTCGCAGGTCAACATGTGTAATAATTTTTTTGTTTTTAACTTAAACCCCCAATATCCAACCTTCAAAATCAGATATAATTTTATTATCGTGATGCAAGGAAAGGGGATATTGTTTGCGGAATAAATTTTTTATTCCAGCTGCAGAAATCAGAGCGTCTGATTCATGATCTGAAAAAGCATTTTCACTAATAAATGAAGCATCATACATTGATAGAATATTTTTTAATTCGTCATTTGTTCTAATTTTTTTCTGTCCAAATCCAGATTTTTGAATAAAAAGACGCGGGTATATTTCCGCGCATACTAATGGTGATGAATTGATTTTATCTTTTGTATCAAATGGCCAAATTGCGACATCTTCACCTAAATTTTTCCTCAATTTATGTAGCATTCGCATCACTGCTAATCCACCTTTACCAACTTGCTTTGCGCCAATGAGCTTAAACGGATTTTCAGGCGACCCTATTTTTTGGGTGATACATTCGTGCTCTGTATATCGTTGATGAAAGAAAAAATTTTCGGGCATTTTTCCACTTGTCCAAAAATATTCTTTTAGTTGGGGATGTTGCCAAATATTGTGAGCATAAAAATTTTCAGTATTCTGGCATAATAATTCAATATCATGCCAGAATTCAAATGCGTTTTCTGTTTTAGGAAACTGTTTCTTTATGACATTGTGAGCATAAGAAAAATTTGCATCAATGCCAACAAATATTCTTTTTCCTTGCTGTGATTTATTTATAATCCATTCATAAACGGATGTTCGAGACCACAAATGATGGTTTGTAGGTCTTATTAATTCTATTTTTTCTGATTGGTGCGTTATTTCCGCAATGGCAATTGAGGGTGAGTAAAGTGAAGAGGCTCCCGACCAATCAATGGCAACATAACTATCAAATTTATGATGCATTTTTCTTTCGACACTGATCAGAGCAATATTTTACATCTTCCCAATGGCGTTCCCATTTTTTACGCCACGAAAAAGGACGTTTGCACACTATACAAATTTTTTGTGGTAAATTTTCTTTTTTAACTCCACGGGGCATGATTATAAATTTCCACTCCGCATTTTTGAAAAAATATTATTTGTTTTATTTTTTATATTTTCTTTCTTTTCATCAGAAAATTTATTCCATGTTGATACCATAAATGACATGCGTTGATTTTTACTTAGTAACGATTCATGTTTATTGATAAAATTCCAGTAAAGGGCGTTGAACGGACAGGCATTGTCTTCTGTTAATAAATTAGGGTTATATTTGCACTTCTTACAATAATTGCTCATCTTGTTAATATATTTTCCGCTTGCGGCATATGGTTTGCTGGCCACAATTCCACCATCGCCAAATAAGGCCATACCAAGTGTGTTTGGCATTTCAACCCATTCAAAAGCATCCGCGTAAACAGATAAATACCATTCTTGAACTTGCTTCACATCTAATCCTGCAAGAAGTGCAAAATTCCCTGTAATCATAAGTCTTTGAATATGATGCGAGTAGGCATAGTCACGCGTATGCCGTACCGTTTCGCCAATACAAAACATATTTGTATCAGCCCCCCAATAAAATGACGGCAAATCTTCGTGCGCCTGTAAAGCATTCAGATCGGAATATGTTGGCATATGGTACCAATAAATGCCGCGAATATATTCTCTCCATCCAATAATTTGACGAATAAATCCTTCAACCGCGTTGAGAGGAGCCTTCTTTTGCTTATAAGCTAGCTCGGCTCTTTGGCATACTTCTAAGGGAAGTAGTAGGCCTACATTGATATAGGCGGAGATTCGTGAATGATATAAAAATGGCTCATTCGCGATCATTCCATCTTGATAAGATCCAAAATTCTCTAGGCATTTGTCTATAAAGAAATCTAAATCTTGGTTGGCCTCTTTTGCTGTTACCGCGTAATGAAACGAATCTAATGTTCCGAAATGATGCGAAAATTTTTCCTTAGTGAGTTTTAATACATCTTGGGTGATGGATGATTGAGTATGAGTGGGGCGCACTGGGTAGATATGATGATCAGGCGGGGAATTTCGGTTTTCTTTATCGTAATTCCATTCACCACCGACGGGAGATCCATCATCATTCATTAACAGATTATATTTACGTCTCATCTCTCTATAAAAATATTCCATACGTAGTTGTTTTTTATTCTCTGCCCATTTTGAAAATTCATTGTGTGAAGCGAGAAAACGATCATCAGGTAGGATGTTTACTTTTATATTGAATAAATTTGCCCATGATTTTATAAAATTTTGTACGCGCCACTCACTGGCTTCGGTGACTATAATTTCTTTTGGTTCTAGTGTGGCAATATGACGTTTTATTTCATTTGTGAAACTCCCCGCATTTTCAGGATCATCAATTTTGGTATAAATAACATTCCACCCATATTCTTTTAATTCTTGTGCGAAATGACGCATGGCAGAGAAAATAAAAGCAATTTTTTGCTGGTGATGGGGGGCATAGGTTGCCTCCTCCATTACTTCACACATTAAAATTGTATCTGTCTTTTTATTGAGATCTTTTAATGATGAAATGCCATGTGATAATTGATCTCCTAAAATCAGACAAAGTTTTGACATTATATTTTTGCCTTCGGACGAATATGGGATAGGCCACCATCAACACCTAATATCTGTCCTGTTATCCAATCATTTTCAGGAGAGAGCAAGAATGTAACGGCGCGGGCTACATCTTCAGGCGTTCCTAATCGGCCAAGTGCGTGCATTGATTCAGAATATTTTCGTGATTGCTCATTTTGTACAATTGATGCTGTTAGTGGCGTGCCGACTAACCCTGGCGCAACAGCATTCACGCGTATGTTTGATGGAGCATAGGTTGCGGCTGCTGATAGTGTGAGCCCAATTACACCTGCTTTTGCGGCTGATATAGCCTCATGATTTGATAATCCGACCATGGCTGCTGCGGATGAAATTAAAACGACCGATCCACCCGCTGTCATATATTTGCCAGCAGCGCGAATAGTTGCAAATGACGATGTAAGGGATGCATTGATGACATCATGAAACTGATCCTGCGATGTTATATGTGCAGGTTTCAAAAAAAGTGATCCACTAAAGTTAGCAACACCATCAATTTTCCCAGCTTGTTGAAAGACATTTTCAACAGCATGAAAATCAGCGGCATCTAAAATTGCATCAGGTTGAATTTTATTATTATTGCGCGCCGTTGTAAAAACATCATGACCTTGTTCGCGTAATAGGCGTGATGTTGATTGACCGATGGCACTACTTGCCGCGATGATTAAGAAACGAGCCATCTTTTCTCCTTAAAATTAGCATTTTTTTACATAGAATTAACTTTACCAATTTCAATACATGAACAAATAAAATTGATATCTTATTTATAGAATTATAAAAAATAATACCTCGTCAATAGGATTCCAACTGACGAGGTATATTTAAGATAGTTTAAATAAATATATAAGTCTAAAAGTTTTTGATAAGGCCAATATTTCTATACATGCTATCATTACACTTCAGAATTAATTGCCTGTGAATAAGAATATATATCCGAAATTTCCCCACATTTAGTGATGGATAGGGTCTGCGTCTAAGTTATTATTTAACGCACCGCCCTCATTATCCCAGGTCGATAAGGCTGTAGACATTAATGATTTTTTGTCTGTAATGACTGACAGGTTATAATTTGGCGGGCCTATATGGTTTTGTTCAGTGAAATTAGATGAATGCGGATAATGTTTGTACATGATCTCTCCTTTATTTTTTTTATGACCTAAGTTATAGGCCTTTTTTAGCAGATTGATAGAAATAAAAAAATGAACTTTGTACTTTTCCTATTCGTTATATCTTTAGAAAAACTCTGTTGAAAGGAATTTAAAATGAAAACTCAAAATATGTTCAAATGCATAATGATTATATCATTTCTATTTTGTCTATCTGCGTGTGGAACAAGTACATCCGATAGGGCTCTAAGCGGCGGCGCGATTGGTGCTGGTGTAGGTGCTGTTGGAAGTAGCGCATTGGGAGGTAGCCCATGGACAGGAGCTGCTGTGGGTGGTGCTGTTGGTGCTGCAACTGGCGCTTTGACAAAAAAGAAATAGATAATGATGAAAAATTATTTATGCATTCCTTATACCATGGCGAGTAATGCTAATCGTATTCTTATCTTATTAATGTCATTTTTATCGTGTCAACATTCTGTTGATATTTTTAACAAAAGGATAATAACATGACAAACAATGTTCAAAATGAAAATAAACAACCGGCAGCAGATGGCAATGCAAAAGTTCATGAAAAAATTAAGCAAGCATGGAGCAAGCTAAGCGAAGATGATGTTAAGTTGTATGACACAAATCGCATGCAATTCTTTAACAGATTAAAAGAAAAGCAGGATGTTTCAAAAGAAGATGCAGAGAAAAAAATCAAAGAATTTGAAGTAGCGTGTGGATGTTCATCAACAAAAGCAGCATAATATAAGATAAAATTCTAAGATTATCTAAAACACCCTTACATATGATGTGAGGGTGTTTTTTTGTGTTATTACATATCTAACTTATATAAAAATTATACGAGTGCACCCTAAATAACATCGTTTCATAATGCGCATATTCGTAAGGTTCCCTTATACCACTCATGAAAGGGAATATTATGTTTACACATAAGGAATTATTGGCCGAATCGGGTCGTTTAAAAAAATTTGCAGTACGTCTAACGGGAAATATTCCTGATGCAGATGATCTTTTACAATCTACATACCTGCAAGCATTAAAAAGTGATGGTGCATTTGAGAAGGGAACAAATTTATTTAGTTGGTCATCACGCATCATGTACAATATTTTTGTTTCTAATTATCGCCGTCGCGTTAAATTTGAATCGAGCGGTGATCCAGATATACAAATTAATAAAATATCTATCAAAGCAACTCAGGATGTTAATGCTGAATTAGCTGATGTCGAAAGAGCCATGCAATTGCTACATCATGATCATTATGAAATTTTGGTTATGATTTGTATTAAAGATATGAGCTATCAAGAGGTATCAAATATACTTCATATTCCGATAGGAACGGTCAGATCGCGCTTATCGCGTGCCCGTGAACAGCTACAAATTATTCTTGATAAACCTGGATCAGTACAGGATGTAAGAATAAATACGGGCGAAGTTAGAAGAGCGAATGCAGCCTAATCATAAAAGAAGCGGGAATAATTCCCGCTTCTTTGTAAAATATTCTTTTATTATTTCGTTTTTGTTTTCTTCATTGAATTTTCCCAAGCTTCAATTTGCTTGTTGGCATTATCTTGCTCAATACCATACTTTTCTTGAATGATACCTGCCAGTTTTTTACGGCTGCCACCTACCTGGTCGAGTTGATTGCTTGTTAACTTTCCCCATTGTTTTTGTACGGCTCCAGATAACTGCTTCCAGTTGCCTTCCATAATATCTTTGTTCATGATGTTCTCCTTTCAAGAAAACGAATAATAATGATTATATTTACTTGGTAATTTTTTTGTATGTATCAAATTGTTTGGCTTGCGCAGCGCTAAGTTTAAAATCATAACCATCACGATCACGAATTAATTGGACATCTTTAAATGGTAATGCAGCGCGATTTCCACCAAAACTAAGAACGGTATCAAAGGTAACAATTAAATTATCAACTTTGCCATTTCGAAAAATCATATTATCAACTTGAGCAACTACCTTATTCTTTTGATTGACAAGTTGACCAGACAGAAGTTGAAGAACACTATAACCGTTCTGAGGCATAACACTTATCGAGCTGCTTTCATCTGATTTTTTATACGAAAATTCCTTCGCAAGTTTAATAGAGTTTTCATTAAGGCTTGAAAGCATATCGCCATCATCATCTAATTTTATTAAAACATGATAATCAAATGCTGCAATTTTCCCCAGTCCAAAAATTTGACTATCTTTTACAATCACTAGATCAGCATTACCGTTATTATTAATGATAATATCATGAATGGTTCCAATAGTGTCACCTTTGACGTTATAAACACTTTGATTGATTATACCCTCTGCTGTACGGTGCGGGCTGATATTGATAATTGAAACGTCTGTGCTGTCATCATTATCAATATAAGCGGCTCTTATATCTTCAATTTCGCGTTGGGTAAGTTTGTTTTTTCCTGAATAATCTGCGGCAAGTAGTGGGTGTGCAGTCATTAATGATAATAATGAAACTGCGGCTAAGATTTTATTTCTCATGTGATAATTCCTTTGTATAAATAAATTATATTAATAATTTTTGTTTGTATGATTATTGGGCAGCATCTTGTACAGCATCACCTGCGTTTTCGATGTCACGACCTGCGCCATTCATTGTCTCGCAAGCAGATAATGTGAGAATACAGGTAAACAACAAAAATGTTTTTAGTAAGAATTGTGAAGTAACAGTCATATAAATCTCCTCTGATTGATTGAATTTGTTTTGTTAAAGTTTATAAAGTGGGTTTTTTTCTACGAAATAGATGTAAAACCATAGTGAATAAAAATAAGACGATAAAAATTAAGAAAAGTATCTTTGCAATTTCGACAGATATCACAACGATACTGCTGAAACCAAATATGCCAGCAATTATTGCTACAATTAGAAAAAGTAAAGCCCAATTTAACATGTCCAGTTCCTTTCTATGGCACGGTCAGTGTCAGATCACAGATAAACGATCATTTAGACAAGAAGTTCCATTTATTTTTTTAAGGGAACTTTTTTAATGCTCTTTCGTTGTATCTTCGATTGGTCTGAATAACGTAAGGCCAGATAGACAAAGGATAACAAAATGAAACATACAAAACTTACTCTTCTAACATCAGTTGCGCTTATGGGCTTGGGTGTTGGTACTCTATATGCTGGTGATTATGGATTTACGTCACATTACACAGTTTCCGAAGTAGAAGCTGTAAGAAATCTAAGTCCAGAAGATAAATTAGTGGCTCGCAATTATTTAAATTATGAGCAGCGTGAAAAATGCCAAAATTATAGACCAGTTCCCAATGGTTTAGATCCAGATCGTTGTTTGAAAAAAGAAAAAGTCGTTAATGATATGGGCATTAATAATGTAATCATGTCATATGAAATTAATTTTGCATTTGATAGTTCAGCAATGGATGCAACAGGTCAACGAACAATTAATCAAATTGTTAATGATATACAAAAATATAATCCAAGCGAAATTGTAGTTGCTGGATATACAGATTCATCTGGAACCGATGATTATAATGTCCTCTTGTCACAGCGTCGTTCGGATATTGTTTCAAATATTTTAACCAACAGAGGAGTTATGAATCGTCGCATTGATCAAGAAGCACATGGTGAAAATCATCAAGCAGTGAATACAAATAATGGTGTCATGTTGCGTGAAAATCGCCGTACAGTTATTGAATTTAGAAAATAGCAGGGGCCATTGAAAAAATATGATATTCAAGCCTTTCTAGATCGGGAACTATCAGAAGATAAGCTGAAAGAACTTTGTGCTCATATGCAACGGGAAAAATTATCTCAATTATACTATGACACCATCGCCTATCAAAAATTGATTTTAAAGCGATGGTGGCATAGTCATCATATGTTGTAAATTAGCCATCTTTAGCTTTGACTATAAGGAAATAATTTTATGGATAACAGTGATGTTCAAATCCTTATTATTAGTGAGAATAATCAAAGTGCAAAAAACATTGAGGTGGCATTACCGCAATCAATTGATCTGATGTATAAAATCTGGAATTGCAAAGATATAAAAAAAGGTTTGAATTTACTTCGTATTATTAAACCAGATATTGAT
>JBIICJ010000117.1:0-3264 GCA_044238965.1 Micavibrio sp.
TTACATCCCCCAACAGCAGCGCTGGATGATGTGGCAGAATTCTCGGTGGGCGATGTGCCTGAACGGAGAGGAGGTGGAGCGCGCCAAGGAGGTGTGTAAGGCGCTCTATGTTGCTGCCGGCGCGAAACTGTCGGAGGACCCCGAGAAGGGGCAGAAGTATGTCCGCGAGGCGGTCCAAGCCCACCTGCTCCCTAGGATCAAGGCGATGCTTGAACTCGCCAAGTCGGATCGCAAGCTGGTTGTCCCTGCATCTAAACTCGACGCGAAACCCCTGCTGCTTGGCGTTGGTAACGGTGTGGTGGATCTCCGGAGGAAGCAGCTGCTCCCGAACGAACCCGACTACTTCATAATTCGCTACTGTTATGCGGATTTCGACCCGAGTGCGCAGTGCCCTAGCTGGCTCCAGTTCCTTGATGCCGTGTTCAAAGGGGATGCAGCTACGATCGACGCGGTGCAGGTGCTTTTAGGCTATACTCTGACCGGCTATAGCCGCGAGGAGATCATGATCTTCTGTGTCGGTTTCGGCGCGAACGGGAAGTCTATCTTCGGCAACGTGATTTCCGCCATCTTGGGGGATTACAGCCGCACTGCCCCCTCCCAGCTCCTCGCTTCGCGCCGCACCGATGACCACGGCGCGCGTAATGATCTGGCAATGCTGGATGGGGCCCGGCTGGTGTCTATCAACGAGCTCCCGGCGGGGATGCACCTCGACGAGCAAGTGGTGAAGCAACTGGCCGGGCGCGAGCCCATCTCTGCCCGCTTCCTACATAAGGAGTTCTTCACTTACGAGCCGCGCTTTACCCCCTGGGTGCGCACGAACCACAAGCCCATCGTAAAGGGTGACGACGACGGTATCTGGCGTCGCCTGGTCATCCTGCCGTTCCGGCGCACCTTCGCACCCCATGAGCAAGACCCGCATCTCGAAGGCAAGCTGCTGAAGGAGCGCGACGGCATCCTCACGTGGATGGTTGAAGGGGCTCGGCGCTATCTCCGCGAAGGCCGGAAGCTGAGCCCGGCGATGAAAAAAGAGTTGGCTCAGTACCGCAAGGACAGCGACATGCTGGGGGAATTCCTCGATGAATGCACCGAAGTTGCTGCGGATGCACGGGTCGAGCAGAAGGCCCTTTTTCTGACCTGGCAGGACTGGTGCAAGGATAACGGCGTGCAGCCGAATTCTAAGAAGAGCTTCACCCAGCGCCTCAGCGAGCGCGGCTTCCCGCCCAAGGATAGCAACGGCAAGCGCTACTATCATGGCCTCCGTACAAGCGGTGGCCTGTTCCCCCACAGTGCAGGAAGTGCAGGATGAGGGGCTGTTTTCGTAAATTCTCTCTAGTCAGTTCTTCGTGAGGCATTTTGCGCAAAAACCATTGAAACCTGCACTTCCTGCACTCCCACTACCCCAGCGTGTGTAACAAGGAGATCCACCCATGAGGATGGCAGTACCCTCCACCGTGTTCCGTTCCGCAATGCGCGAACGCAAGACCAGCTACCCCTTCGATCGCATCAGCGCCTACAAGGTCCGTGAGAGCGGCGACAACCTGCAACACAACCTGAAGACGGTCCGCTCCATCGCAGAATACCTGCGCGCTCGCCCCGCCGACCGCCGTTCCAGTATGCTTGTAGGTTGCGCCGAAGAGGACAAGGCGGACCGACTGAAGCGCGTGCCGGAGATCATCGCACACGAGCTGGGCTACAACCTGATCCCCGCGCTTGAGGCCCTGACCTTGGATGGGGTCCCCGAAGCAGACATCATCACCTTCCTCCAGTCGATCAAACCGAACGTCGATCGGATCCTCACTGACTGTGACGCGATCCAGGTGGCTACCGCTCGGTCGATCAAATCCGAATATGCCGCACTTAAGGCCGGTTACTCCCCCTCGGAAGCCGTGTGTGCGGACGCGCTGGACGTTGCTGAGCAGGCCGTGGCCTTCTGTAAAGAACACGGCGTACTTTAGCGCTTGCAACGGGTTAACTTTGAAAATTTTATCCCTAAAATCGAAAGAGCCTCACACCTTGTGTAATGGTCCCGGATCGTCATGCCTTTGCCTGGTCTGAAGCGTCAGTGCACCGCGCGCTCGAAGCGCTCGGGTGTCCGTTGTTTGAACCCCTGTGTGGTATCATGGAGGCATGAACCTTACTCTGTCTGCCGTATGCATGGCGCGCGCAGCTCACCTCATCCCACCGGGCTAGATGCCCCCAACTATCGCCACGGTAGGTCCACACGGGAAACCATCGAAAGTGACCGCCAGATGGCTATCCTGTTGCGGGATTTGGAAGCGCAATCATTTCAATATGGTCTAATCCCAGACGGTACGCCCCGCTGGCGCGGGAGAAAGCCCAAAGCCAGTGTCTCGCGATAATCAGCAGCGCATCTGAGATGAGCCACCCAAGAGGACGGCAGCGTTCTGCCAATTCCTGTGCGAAGTCTATTTCGGCTTACGACCCAGAAACGGTCGTTCGCGTCCGGCACCGCAAACGTCCGGTTCTGCCAAAAACTGCCAATCGGGCAGGTCAATGTTGGCAGTAGGCCAAGGCGCCGTTTGTCCGGTCATGAAGGGCCAGACTACGATACCCAAAAGTGGTCTTCGAGGTCGCATTGGGCGAGCTGCCGAAATTGTTGCTACACCTGCAATTCGCTCAACCAATGGTTACCAGGTGGTGGCTTAGTAGCTGTCACCGCCCTTCCAGCATGCATGAATACGATCTGTCCACAGGAGGGGCCCACATCTCAGCAGGCGGCAACATTCACCGCCAGCCCGCCAAGGCTTGTCTCCTTATATTTAGATGACATGTCGATCCCGGTCTGGCGCATTGTCTCGATCACCTGATCGAGCGACACCTTCGGCATCTCGTGACTGTGAAGCGCGAGCCGCGCGGCGTTCACCGCTTTAACAGCGCCGATAGCATTGCGCTCGATGCAAGGGATCTGCACCAGCCCACCCACCGGATCGCAGGTCAGGCCGAGATTGTGCTCCATCCCGATCTCGGCCGCTGCTGCGACCTGTTGCGGGGTGCCGCCCCACACCGCCGCAAGGCCCGCCGCTGCCATCGAACAGGCCACCCCGACCTCGCCCTGACAGCCCATTTCGGCGCCCGAGATCGAGGCACGCTGCTTGTAAAGCAGGCCGATGCCGCCTGCCGTCAGCAGGAACCGCCGCGCCTGTTCGCGCGCCTGCGGCCCCTCGTGGCAATATTGCCGCAGCACGGCTGGGATGATCCCCGCCGCTCCATTGGTGGGGGCGGTAACGACCCGGCCGCCAGCGG
>JBIICJ010000043.1:0-13029 GCA_044238965.1 Micavibrio sp.
ATTCGGAAATCAGCATCAGAATGGTCATCATTGGGCGTGCGCGGATTGGAAGGACAATCAGGCAATTTTTATTTGGTCAAGCCAAGGGGTAGTAACGGCAAAGTCTATGCAGGCACAGAAAATTTGGCGACAATCATGAAATGGAATAATTCCAGTTTCTTTGCGATTACCGTAGGGCAATTGGGTGATGCGATTGCAGGTCGTCGTGGATCTGTGTCATCAATTTCAACTTCGACTACATCTTCAGGTGCAGGACGCACAGGCAACGTGATTTCAAACCGTCCTGAATTAGTTCAACCGCATTATAACGATTAATCAAAAGGGAAATCATCATGCGTTCTATTTTTAATTTATCATTGGTGTTGGCATCGGCATTATTATTGTCGGCCTGTACCACAGCGGAATATGCATCACACGTCATTAAATCAACAGGTGGAAATACCAATACCGCCAATGCAGGTAATTTTAAAGTTGGCAAACCATACACAGTGATGGGACAAAGCTATACACCGCGTGAAACATATTCATACAGCGAACGCGGCATTGCATCATGGTATGGCCCTGGGTTTCATGGCGGCAAAACCGCAAGTGGTGAAACATATGATAAATATGCCTATACTGCGGCACACCGCACATTACAAATGCCATCTTTGGTACGCGTGACCAATTTGGATAATGGTAAATCAGTGATTGTGCGCGTGAATGATCGTGGACCGTTTGCGAAAGGGCGCGTCATTGATATTTCGAAACGTGCGGCCGAAGCCATTGGTATGATTGGTACAGGCACAGCGCGCGTTCAGGTTGATTTATTGCCCGAAGAAAGCCGCAAAATTGCCGAAGCCGCACGCAGAGGTATTAAAAGCATAGGCACTGAAATTGCTATGAATGAAACAGGTCGTTTGCCTTCTCAGTATAATAGTATACAGGTAGCAAATATTGAAACGGCGGCAGGGAATACGATGAATGATGCGCGATCATCCTCACCCCTTACACCGCAATCAGTTGAACGTGAACAATTAACGATGGATGATTTATCATCGCCATCGTCACGTTCACAACAAATGGCGAATAATAATTCCGCGGAACCTTTGACAGGCACAAATGATATTTTTGTGCAAGTGGGTGCGTTTGGTAATCAAGGTAACGCAACCCGTTTAAGCGAGCGTTTGGCATCAATTGCGCCTACACGTGTTGATCCTGTTGAATATAGCGGACGTACATTATACAAAGTACGTTTAGGCCCTATGAATTCAGTATCTGAAGCAGATCAGGTCTTGCGTAAGGTCGTTGAATCTGGTCAAACAGATGCGGCGATAATTGTGAAATAATTTTATTTTTTAACACAGGAAATTGAGATGTTTAAATTTTGTCTTACCGTTTTGATGTTTTGCGTTGTTTCATCAGGTGCATTTGCATTTACACCACCTGAAACTTCTGCAACCCAAGCCTTTATCATGGATTATAATACTGGCGCGGTTTTGTATGATAAATTAGCCGATCAAAAAATGCCAACATCGTCTATGTCAAAAGTATTGACAGGGGTTGTCGTCTATGACGCGCTTCGCTCTGGTAAATTAGCAATGGATCAAGAAGTTCCTGTATCCGAAAAAGCATGGTCAATGCAGGGATCAAAAATGTTCGTGGACATTACCAAACCCGCAAAAGTATCTGACCTTATTCACGGTGTTGTTATTCAATCGGGTAATGATGCGTGTATTGTCTTGGCCGAAGCGATCGCAGGCACTGAAGAAAATTTTGCACAATTAATGAATAAAAAAGCCGCCGAAATTGGTATGAAAAATTCAAATTTTATGAATTCAACAGGTTGGCCCGATGATAATCATTATTCAACACCGCGTGATTTGGCGTTACTGGCGCAGTATATGATCAAAAATTATCCAGATGAATATAAAATTTATTCACAAACGGAATTCACCTATAACAATATTAAACAAGGTAATCGTAATCCATTACTTTACGGTTTCAATGGCGGCGATGGTATCAAAACAGGTCATACTGAAATTGCAGGTTATGGTTTGATTGGATCGGCTATTCGTGATGGTCGCCGTGTGATCATGGTGATTAATGGTACTGAAAGCATGCAAGCGCGCGCAGATGAGGCGCGTAAATTAATGGATTGGGCGTTTGTGAGTTTTAAAAATATTGATCTTGCACAAAAGGGAACAGTTTATACCGATGCGCCCGTATTGGTTGGTCAACAAAAAACAGTTGGTTTGACCGTTTCCGAAACCGTACAAATGACCGTACCAACCATGTCGCAATCTGGCATGAAATTACAGGCGAAATTTAACGGGCCATTGGTTGCACCAATTAAGGCAGGTGATAAAGTGGGTACATTAGTTGTGACTATTCCGAATTTACCATCACAGGAAATTCCATTGGTGGCGGTAACAGATGTTGCAGAGAAAAATTTCTTTGCGGGCGCGTTTGAAAAATTATTGCTTCGCATCGTCGGGACACCAAGCGTTGAGTAAAGGATTCTTCATCACCCTCGAAGGCGGTGAGGGCGCAGGAAAATCAACGCAAGCGCGCCTGATGAATGAATATTTATTATCATTAGGGCGTGAAGTGTTATTAACGCGTGAACCAGGTGGCACAATTGAGGCCGAAAAAATCCGCAATTTAATTGTTGATCGCGATGGCGGTAATTGGTCTGCGCTTGAGGAAACATTATTGTTTTTTACCGCGCGTCATCATCATGTGGTTCATAAAATTAAACCTGCCTTAAATATGGGGCAAATGGTGATCTGTGATCGCTTTACCGATTCCACAATTGCATATCAAGGGTATGGGCGCGCGGTTGATATGACTGTCATTAATTTTATGCAAGATCACGTGATGAATGGGTTTGAGCCTGATTTAACATTTTTATTTGATTTGCCTGTTGAGGAAGGTTTGGCGCGTTCATCGCGCCGCCAAAAATATTCGGGCAGTACCGAAGACCGTTTTGAAAATATGGACGTTGAGTTTCATGAACGTATGCGCAATGGATTTCTAACACTGGCGGAACAAAACAAACATCGTTTTGTTATCTTGGATGCAACGCAACCGATTAATGAAATTCAAAATCAGATCCAACTTCATTTAAAACAAATTGGGTTTTGATTATGTTGTTTGATGAAATTCAATCCGATGATGATGATTTATTTGGATCAGATGATGATTTTATCGATGCGCCTGTGGATGAACATCCATCAACATTATTAAAGGATGCGCGTACATCTACCACATTGTTTGCGCATAACGATTTAGAAAAAAAATTATACCATTTACTGACCAGCAAACGCCCACCACAAGGTTTGGTTTTCACAGGCCCCATGGGTGTTGGTAAGGCAACTATGGCTTTTCGCGTGGCGCGATTTTTATTGCAACAACGTGAGGAAACATTAGGTTTATTTGGCGAACCTGAACCTCAGGCCGAAAATTTGCACGTGCCTGAATCTGATCCTGTGTTTCATTTAATCGCATCGGGCGGTCATCCTGATTTATTAACAATCGAACGTCAGATCGATGAAAAAACAGATCTGCGCAAGGGATCATTAAGCGTCGAGGAATTGCGCAAGATTACCCCATTTTTACGCAAAACGGCATCGGTTGAAAATGGATGGCGCGTGGTGATTGTTGATGATGCCGACACGATGACGCGAAGTTCACAAAATGCATTGCTCAAAATTTTGGAAGAGCCGCCACCCAAGGCTTTATTAATTTTGATCACACATCGATTATCCAGTTTATTACCCACCATTTTATCGCGCGTGAACGTTATCAATTTTACGGCATTTGCGGATAAAGAATTGCAACCCATTTTATTGCAATCGCACCCACATTTAACCGAACCGCAGATCAAAGACATTTTGGCAATGGCAGAGGGAAGTTTGGGGCGTGCGCTCGAATACGCAAAACCTGAACAGATCGAATTAATTGATATGATGAAATCAATTTTATCATCCGTGCCGAGCGTGAAATGGTCGGCGGCACAATTAATGGCACAATCATTAGGCGCAAAGGAATCGGAGGCGTTGCTTCGTACATTCCAAGATATTATCATTAACTTTTTAAACCAAAATATTAAATCGTTAATGATGAATGGCGGTGATCCCGCCGTGTTTTTTGAATGTTTAGATACAATTAAAACTGAATTTACCCGCGCCCAAACAGGCAATTTAGATAAGCGTTTATTGGTTTTGAGCGCCTTTGACGCACTCGCAAAATTACCGAACTAATGCTTTCAAAATCCGTCTAAATTATGTATTGTTCCGCCATGGAACAGAAACATTTTTATATCACCACACCGATTTACTACGTTAACGATAAACCGCATTTGGGACATACCTATACCACGGTTGCATGCGATGTACTTGCGCGATTCAAACGCCTTGATGGGTATAATGTCAAATTTTTAACAGGTACTGATGAACATGGTTTGAAAATTAAACAAGCCGCGGAAAAGGCGGGTACAGACCCACAAGAATTTACCGATCAAGTATCACAAAATTTTCGTGATTTGATTGGTTTGATGAATTATTCAAATGATGATTTCATTCGTACAACCGAAGATCGCCATAAACGCGCAGTGCAAGCATTGTGGAATGAATTGGTGGCGCGTGATGAAATTTATCTCGACAAATATGCGGGATGGTACGCCGTGCGTGACGAAGCTTATTACGGTGAAGATGAATTGCGCGATGGACCAAATGGAACAAAAATTGCCCCGAGTGGCGCTGAAGTGCAATGGGTAGAGGAGGAGTCATATTTCTTCCGCCTATCCAAATGGGGTGATAAGTTGATGGAATATTACGCATCACATCCTGATTTTGTCATGCCCGAAGGACGATTCAACGAAGTCAAATCATTTGTTAAATCAGGTTTAAAAGATTTATCGGTATCGCGTACAACATTTGATTGGGGCGTGAAAGTTCCGAATAACGAAAAACACGTCATGTATGTGTGGATTGATGCACTTACAAATTACATCACCGCGCTCGGTTATCCTGAAAAAACAGATGAGATGAAAAATTTCTGGCCTGAAGCCATTCATATGGTTGGTAAGGATATTTTGCGCTTTCATGCTATTTATTGGCCTGCGTTCTTAATGGCGGCCGAGTTACCATTACCAAAACGTATTTTTGCGCATGGATGGTGGACAATTGAGGGCGAGAAAATGTCAAAATCATTGGGCAATGTGATTGCGCCACATGATTTAATTTCAACATATGGCCTTGATCAATCGCGCTATTTTATGTTGCGTGAAGTTCCGTTTGGATCGGACGGTGATTTTTCACATGAACAGGCTATCAATCGTATCAATGCTGATTTGGCAAATGGATTAGGCAATTTGGTACAACGAACACTATCATTTATTTACAAAAATTGTGATGCAACTATTCACGGCACGGTACAATCAAAATTAAATCAAGATGATGCTGAATTTTTATCAAAATCATCGATGAAATTTTTGTATGAAAACGTGAAACCTTATATGGATCAGCAACGTTTTGATCGCGCGTTAGAGGTGATAATGCAGGCCGTGTATGCGGCCAATGCCTATATCGACAAAGAAGCGCCATGGTCATTAAAGAAAACAGATATTGATCGCATGAACACAGTTTTATACAATTTATGCATTGCCATGAAATCAATTGCATTATTATTACAACCTTTTATGCCCGAATCATCATCCAAAATTTTGGATCAATTATCTGTCCCTGCTGATGAACGTACATTTGCGTTTATGAGTAATGAAATTCCCGCAGGCACAAAAATTTCTGAACCAAAAGGAATTTTCCCGCGCATTCAACCAGCCGAGAAAGCCGCATAAATATGTGGGTTGATTCACATTGCCATTTAACGCATGAGATGATGAAAGATTATGCAGATCCTGATACGTTGATTGCGCGCGCGCATGGGAATGATGTTGAAACTATTGTGATTATTAATTGCCGTCAAGTGAATGAATTTGAAACTATTCGAAAGGTTGCTGATCACCACCAATCCGTATGGGTGACTTTGGGTACGCACCCACATGATGCATCGCGCGCCGAAGAATTGGCCGTTACCGCCGATGAAATGATTGCGCGCGTGAATGCAGATAAAAAAATTGTTGGTATTGGCGAATCTGGTTTGGATTATTTTTATGATTATGCAACTCCCGAAGATCAAGCATTATCATTCCGCAAACATATTCAAGTTTGTATGGAAACGGGTTTACCATTGGTGGTACATGCACGTGATGCAGATCAGGATATTATCAACATTATCAAAGAAGAAATTTTAGCAAATCCATCACAAAAATTAAACGGCGTGATGCATTGTTTTTCATCATCACGGTGGATGGCAGATGAAGCGTTAGCATTAGATTTTTATATGTCGGCGAGTGGCATCATCACATTTAAAAAATCACAAGAATTACGTGATATATTCAAAGATGTTCCACTTGATCGATTGTTGGTTGAAACAGATTCGCCGTTCCTTGCGCCTGATCCGTTCCGCGGCAAAACAAACGAACCATCCTATGTCGTGCATACGGGTAGAAAATTAGCGGAAATCAAAGACATTTCCGTTGACGAAATGGCACGTATCACAACGAAAAATTTTTATCGCTTATTTTCACGAGCCAAAGCCGCATGAGTACCGAAATTGTAATATTAGGTTGCGGCGATTCTATGGGCACACCGCGTGCGGGCGGTGATTGGGGGAAATGTAACCCCGAAAATCCAAAAAATACGCGTACGCGTCCATCCATTTGGATAAAATCAGATACAACCAGTATTGTGGTTGATACAGGGCCTGATTTTAGAGCACAAACAGTTCGTGAAGATATTCAAAATATTGATGCAATTCTCTATACGCATGCGCATGCTGATCATGTAAGCGGGTTAGATGATATCCGTCCCTATTTTTTCCGCCGTGACAAAAAACGTATTCCTACTTACATGAATCAGGCTAGTTTTGATGAATTAATTGCACGATTTCGTTATATTTTTGACGGGGGAGGGGATTTATATCCGCCTTTGGTCGATGCCAATATTTGGAATGAGTATGATTTCTGTGTGCATCAAAAAATAGGGGACATTGAGTTTATCCCCTTTAGACAAAATCATGGCGATATTGAATCAATTGGGTTTCGGTTCGGTAATGTGGCGTATTCAACCGATATGGTGGATTTGCCCGATGCATCAATTGAAGTAATAAAAAATGTACCTGCGTGGATCGTTGATGGCGCAAATTGGCATTGGGATAAATTAGTATCACATTGTAATTTAGCGCAGATCTATGAATTGCAAGAACGCGTTCAGGCACAAAAAATTTATTTAACGCATTTGAAAAATGACACGGATTATGATCATTTAAAATCAATTTTGCCTGATTTTATTGAACCTGCATTCGATGGGCTTCGTCTACCATGCTTGTGAGTGATTTTGACTTTGATCTACCCGAAGATCGCATTGCTTTGCGTCCTGTCAGCCCAAAAGATTCCGCAAAGCAGTTAATTGTAAGGCCGAATGGCGAATTTGAGGATCGTACAGTACGCGATATGATTGATTTTTTGAAACCTGAAGATGTAATTGTGTTTAATGATACCAAAGTTATTCCCGCGCAATTATTTGGCGTTAGAAATCAAGATAAAAAATTTCAATGTAATCTGCATAAACGTATATCCCTAAATGAATGGATTGCCTTTGCACCAGGCGTAAAACGTATGAAGATTGGCGATCAAATCGCATTTGGTGATGGCGCACTCAACGCTATAATCTCAAATATTTCACATGATGATCAGATTGGTCAAATCACATTAAAATTTGATATTGGTGCGGGTGAATTAGATTCAAAATTGCACATGGTTGGTATGATGCCATTGCCGCCTTATATCGCCGCCAAACGCGGTATTGATGCGGATGATGCCAATGATTACCAAACTATTTTTGCCGCGCGTGAAGGCGCTGTTGCTGCGCCAACGGCATCGCTTCATTTCACGCCTGAATTATTGGAAAATATTGATAAAATTGGCATGCGTCGTGTCACGTTAACACTTCATGTTGGTGCGGGTACGTTTTTACCCGTCAAAGTTGATGATACAAAAGATCATAAAATGCATGCCGAATGGGGTGAAATCACCAATGAGACAGCGCAGATTTTGAATGATTGTCATGCGTGTGGTGGGCGCATTATTGCCGTCGGTACGACCGTGTTGCGCTTGCTTGAATCGGCAACAGATGAACAAGGTATTATAAGACCATTTATTGGCGATACCGATATATTCATTACGCCTGGCTATAAATTCCGCGCGGTTGATATTCTCATGACAAATTTTCATTTGCCCAAATCAACATTATTTATGTTGGTGAGCGCCTTTGCAGGATTTGAACGCATGCGCGATGCTTATCAATATGCAATTGATCATAAATATCGTTTTTATAGTTACGGCGATTCGAGTTTATTATTCCGCGCCAAATAATCTGGCTTTAATATTATATTCCATAATATACATTATCACATTAAAGAAAGCTAAAAAGGTGATAAGGAGATGCGCCTCCTGTCTTGTGTACAAAAGCGCCACATTCATTGCACCCACCGTATATTCATGCATGATAAATTTATGACAGAATCCATTGAAAAACTATTGTCCGTAATGGCGAAATTGCGTGATCCGCATGGCGGTTGCCCATGGGATTTAGAGCAGAATTTTACCAGCATCGCGCCCTATACAGTCGAAGAAGCTTATGAAGTTGCTGATGCCGTTGAGCGTAACGACATGAATGATTTAAAGGATGAATTAGGCGATTTATTGTTCCAAATTGTCTTTCATGCACAATTGGCATCAGAGCAGAATCTGTTCACATTTGATGATATTGTGACCCATGTTTCACACAAAATGATATCGCGTCATCCGCATGTTTTTGGGGATAATAACGATGTTAAAAATACAAATGATGTCAATGAGTTATGGGATAAGATTAAGGCAGATGAAAAGCCAAAATCAAACCGTCTTTTGGATGAGGTAACGCGCGGCTTGCCCGCCCTTCTCCGCGCCCAGAAATTGCAGAAAAAAGCCGCCAAAGTTGGTTTTGATTGGCCAACAGCGCAAGAAGTTTTTGATAAAATAGAAGAAGAAAAAATTGAATTAAATCAAGCAATTGAAAAAGAATCTTTAAGTGATATAGAAGAAGAAATTGGTGACTTATTGTTTTGTTTGGTAAATTTGGCGCGCAAGCTTGATGTGGACGCAGAACAGGCTCTTACCAAAACAAACTTAAAATTTTACAATCGTTTCAATGGTATAGAACAGCAAATTAAAGTAAATAATAAGAATTGGAATGATTACTCTCTTGAAGGTTTGGAGGAGATGTGGGTAGAGCAAAAGATGAAATTAAAATCTAAATCTGCTTGAGAAAACAATCCCCTTATAATCTTCACCATGAATATATTAATTTTGACATATATAAAAATTTTCGGTTAGTCTTAGAATGTCCTAATTTAACCCTTATCAAAAGTTTTCTCTCTGAGTTACGCATGGCATCAAACCAGCATCATCGTTCCCTATCACCACTGTTTATTTGGGCGAACTTAAACCCGCGTTGTGTTGATACACTGAATGAGGGAAATTCTGATCCATATTCGATACCAGAATGTTTCGCCATTCAATTTATTCGGCAAATTGAAGATCCAATGTACAGAAATGAAATGTTAGATCGCCCAACAATGGTGATGGCCCTATTTGATTATTTTACAACGCCACAGAAAAATTCAGGTAATTCATTTGCTGATTTAGGACGTGAGGCAGTTACAAAATTTTTATCTAAGCCTGATGTATTACAGCAAATGTTAGATAGTCGAGATGTGAGCCCATTTTTAATGGAATTGATTTCTGAAAAATTGGATGAATTTGATAAATTTGAAATCTTAAAATCAGATGGAGCCCTATCGGCTATTTTCTTTTATAGGAAAGCAGAGGAGTTAGCTGGCATAATGGAAAATATGTCTGATCATTTGGTGGAATCATTGCTTGAGCTCCCTCAGACAATTATTGCATTCGAAAGATATGATTTTCCTCTCGCACGTCCTGATTATTTTTAGAAATCATTATCTTGGTTAATGTGTGGGAGATTCAATTTCGCATTCAATATATCAAGATCCTTGGTCGAAATCCTTAACATCAATTGATATACATCATCCACCAATTTTTCATGTAAAATATGAGCGTGCGCGTGAATCCATGCGAGTGTTTTGCCATCACCCGCGGGCACTGTAACCGTTATTTGTTCAAAATCCTGTGTTAGCTTACGTTCAATGGAATGAAGCAAACGTTCAATACCCTCACCTGTGATGGAGGAGACAGGATAGACATCACGCATGGGTAATGGATGATCATCGGGATTTAAACGATCAATTTTATTTAATATCTCCATGATGCGATCATCGGATGAATAATCGATGCCGAGATCGGATAAAACTTTGACGACGTCTTCTTTTTGCGGTTCGGTATCGGGCGATGACACATCACGTACGTGGCATATCACATCGGCATGTTGTACTTGTTCCAAAGTCGCCTTAAACGATTCGACCAAATGCGTTGGCAAATCAGCAATAAAGCCCACCGTATCAGATAAAATACACATGGTGCCGTTAGGTAATTTCACGCGGCGCATCGTGGGGTCAAGCGTGGCGAAGGGTAAATCTTCGGCAAAGACATTGGCCTTGGTGATCAAATTAAATAAGGTTGATTTCCCCGCATTGGTATAACCCACAAGCGCGATCACGGGAAATGGCGTGCGTTCGCGGTTTTGACGTCCTAATTCTCGCGTGCGGCGCACGGTGATCAGTTGTTTTTTAAGGCGCGTTAATTTGTCATCAATCATACGGCGATCGAGCTCAATCTGGGTTTCCCCAGGCCCGCCCATAAAGCCGCCACCACCGCGTTGACGTTCAAGGTGAGTCCATGATCGCACCAATCGTGATCGTTGGTATGTTAATGCAGCCAGTTCAACTTGAATTTTACCTTCTTTGGTTTGTGCGCGCGCGCCAAAGATTTCCAAAATCAGACCTGTACGATCAATAACCTTTACATTCCATACACGTTCTAAATTTCTCTGTTGAACGGGTGATAAAGATGCATTCACGATCACAACATCGGGTTGGTATTCTTCAATATGCTTTAAAATATCATCACGATGCCCCTCACCGATTAAATGTGATGGCGTAACGCGCGATATTTTCACCATATGCGTATAAACAACATTTAATGAAATGGCGCGCGCAAGCCCCTCGGCTTCGGCAATTTCATATACAGGGTCGCGGTCATGAATCCGTTTCCGCCCCACATGTTTTTGCATGAATATGGGGTGAATAACGATACAATTTAAAGGGGTTGGTTCGGTCAAATGAAATTATTGATCAGATGCGTTATCATCAGATGACACATGGGTTTCTTCACCTTCATAGAAAGACAAAGGCCCTGTTGGCATAATGGTTGAGATCGCATGTTTGTAAACCAATTGCACAGCGGAATCACGGCGAAGCAACATCGAAAAATTATCAAACCATGTCACAACACCCTGTAATTTTACACCATTGACCAAAAACACGGTAACGGTGACTTTGTCTTTGCGAATTTTGTTTAAAAACACATCTTGGATATTTTGATTTTTTTCACTCATATTCTTTTTGTCCTTATTATTTTTGCTTGTTGTTTTTTGTGAAATTTTTACTCTGTCTATGGTCGCGACATTAGGCGAGTTTCGATTGTAAATCAATCAGGTCTTTGACGATAAAATGCGGGTTATGGGGCAAAATTTCGTCCCGTTCGCCATAACCATGTTCAATAAAAATTGGAATACAACCCGCGTTATTAGCGGCCTTCATGTCGGTGTCCGTATCACCCACATACCATATATTAGAAGGATCTAAATTAAGTGCCTCCGTCGCCAGCAAAATGGGATCAGCGGCGGGTTTGTCACGTTCCGCCTGCCCCGCGCCCACAATCGCACCAAAGAAATTATTCCATCCTAAATGGGCAATTTCTTTTTCTAAAATCATGTGGCGCTTATTGCTAACGACGCCCATCGGAATTTGTTTGGCACGCACGAATGATAAAAAATCTTCGGCATGAGGTAACATTTCTAATTCATCCAGATGGTTTTTTAAAATGGTTTCGTAATACATGTTAAAAGCATCGGGCGCTTTTTCCGCACCGAATAAGGATACATATTTTTCGCGTGCCGATTGGCGTAAATCACGGCGTGCCTGTTCGTATGATAATGTCGGAAAGCCAAAATGGCCTAACACCACATTATGTGCGGCGTGAATGGCTTTGAGTGATTCAACCAATGTACCATCCCAATCAAACAGGATGGCGGCGGGATTATTTTGTGATGTCATCTAACCATGATATAGTATCTATCCATAAAGTATATAAAAAAAGGAATATGTATGAAAGAAATAGATTTAGTTTTTTCTGGCTCAATTAAAATTACATTTGGCCTGCCTAATACACCTACAGAGGTAAGTTTTAATTCCGAAATAGAAAAAATATCTATGGATATGGCTGAGAAGAATGCCGTTAAAATTATTAAAGCTCATATTCATATTGAAAATAGAATAGGAAGTATTATTTCAGATTTTTCTGTTCCTTATACGGCTGGATATAATAAAAAAACTTTTTTCGATAATGAGATATTGGGAGCTAGTTATCTTACATTTGCATCAAAAAGAAAAATCTTAAAAAATTTAATTGAAAGTCAAAGTTATTTATCTAAAGATGAGGTAAAAAAATTAGAAAGCCTGTTGCATAGAATTGGAGAGATTAGAAATGCGTTTTCTCATGGGAAAATGCATTTTGCAGTCCCTCAAAATCAAGTTGAATTAACTTATCATTCAGGAGGTAATAAGGTTATTATTTTAAGTGATCAATTTTTAGATGATATTGTAGTAAGGTTTAAGAGTGCTAATGATTTGCTTTGGAAGGTTCTCAGTCAAATAACTCAGGAAAATCTTCCGCCTGAAATGCAAACA
>JBIICJ010000133.1:0-9216 GCA_044238965.1 Micavibrio sp.
ATTTGTTGCACCACTTTGATATAAAGAGAAATAAACAAGATCATTAAAGAAGTCAGATATTCTTTTAATTTCATCTGCTGTATATTGTCTATCTATACCAAAAGCTTCTGGAGAAAAATATATTAGATTTTTCCACTCTCCTGCAAATCTATTTCTTTGTGTAACTGAATTTTCAGCATCTCTTTCTAAATATATATTCCAGATTCTAGTAGATTCTGTATAATTTTTACTTTCTGCTAAATCAGGGGTAATATCACTATAGGATAGCTTATATGAATTTTCAGTTAATCTTGATACAAATAATATATTATCTTTTAATTCAGGGAAATCTCTCATTATAGCCTTAAATTCTAAAGCAAAAAATTCTCCAGATTCCTCTGTATTTTTTATTTTTGGTAACCAGTGATTAGTAAAGTTTTCACCTTTATATCTTCCAAAGTTTTTATAGATATACTCCACAAAGTCGTTATCTATTGTTTTTGATACCTTTTCTATATACTCATTTTTACCAAAAGTAGAGGATAAAATTTCACTAAAGCTATTAATATTTTCCTGACTATATATTGTTGGAAACAATTGCATTAATATATCTCTACCTCTTTCTGTATAATCAAAAGGTGATATCATTGTTTCTTTTTCTAATTTTTCTACTTGTCTGGGATCAAATATATCAGACATTCTTACCTTCTCTTTCTTTTCTAGATTTCTTATTATAGATTGTATTGTTGCATACTTTGTTGTATCTGTATTATAAGCAAATTGAAGACTAGATAAGTAATCTGCTTCCTCAAATATAGAACCAAAATAAGCAAGTATTAACTTTTGAAATTCTCTTTGTTTATTTCTTGACTCTGTAGTTTTTTCTTCTTGTTTTTCAAATCTAATTCCTTCATCAAGATCTTCTTTTCTAAACTCTACAGTCTCATCTAAGTATTTATTCAAATCACTCCATGGCCTTCTCAACATTTGATTTGGAATATTTGTCATAATCTTAGTTGAAGATGCACCAGATTCAAAATATGCAAGCTCTTGTTCTTCACTATCTTCAAAATCAGAATCTTTCTTTACAGTTTTTTGTTCATAGACTTGATATTTAGGATATCTTTTTCCGTTACTTGCTTCAACATAAAACTGTTGATCATTCAACATTCCATATTTTTTAGCAACTTCTACAATTGCATGCTTGAGACTAAATCCTTTAGACTCTCTTGACTTTCTTTCTAAAAGTGCATATACTTCCCTTAAGATAGGTTGATCAACAAAATAACTAACTGTCTCTAAAGGAATACCTTGATGCAATAAATAACCTGCAATCTTTTTATTATATAGATTTATTCCAAGATAAGGATAAGCTGGAATATTTACAAGATCTATTGTTGCATTTGTTAATCCACTAAGTGTATCTGATATCCAATTTCCATCTAAATCCTGACCATGCATTTTTATATATCCATCTTTTACATATTCAGATCTTCTAGCTATTGGTATGAATGGTGTATATGTAACTTTTAACTCTTCTTTACTGTCAGCAAACTCATTTCTCATTGAGAAATTTATCAAATTGAAAATACTAGAGAAAGTTCTATGGATTGCCCATCCTCCCAAATCTTTTCTTTTTCCCATAATAAAGTCCCATACTTGATACTCTTTTTCTGAAGAATAGTTCTCTTTTACTGTAGATTTTTTATCAAATAGCTTTCCTTTATTTTCAGTAAGTAGCTGTTGTTTTTCACTTTCTGAATAATTATTCATACTTGCAATTTTATTATTTGCAACAGCATCAACCATATCCTGTGAAGCAGGTGTTATAAGGAGTTCATAGTAAGCAAGTTCTTCCATTGTACTAGAATACTCTTTTAATATAGAGTTCGTAAGATATTTTTTAAGCAATTCCTTCTTTTCAAATATATCTAAGCTTGCAGAATATTCTGATATTTCTTTTCCTTCTTCTCTTCTTTCTTTTTCAATTTTTTCTATTTCTTTTAAAACATAATAAAATTGATCTACTTTTGATGCCTCTACTGATATATCAGATTCATTTCTCTGTAAAATTTCTCTTTCATATTCTTCAAAACTTAAATCTTTAAAGTTTGTTCCCTTTGTATATTTTACAATAATTTCTATTATACCTTCTCTCTTTTTTAAAGAGTCTTCATCAAAAAATACAGTTTGTGATAATTTCTTTTTGGCTCTTTTTATTCTCTCATCAATTACTTTTGGATCTTCTCCTGGCCTTGCTTCTGTAAAATGTTGATAAAGAGCTCTATCAATAATATCATATCCTACTTGTTCATTTAATGAAGAGATATAACCAATTATCCCTACTGCTAATTTGGATTTTAGTTGAGAAAGATTTGCAAGATCAGTTTTTGAAAGTTTTACACCTTCTTTTAATTGTCTTTTTATATCCCTTAGTTCAAATTCAGTTAATGATAATCTTCTAATTTCCTGAAATATTTGCTGATCTGTAATTCCTTCTAAGTCTTCTTCAGATATAATTTTTCCACTCTTTAAAATTGAAGGAAATATCATTTTCATATTATCAATATCAAAGTCAGAACCAGATTTAATTATTTGTTCCATAGGAGCAATAATTATATTTCCTGCAGATGGAGGTAGAAATTCAACAACTTCCATGTTATCTATAAATGAAGGGTCAGAAGTTGGAATCCTATATCCTACAATTGTAAACTTACTCATATTCTCCTCTTTCCACTCTCTATTACTCATAGCAAGATTGAGTCTTTTTATTGATTCTTCATAATCAATAACCTTATCTCCATTTTTATTTATATGATATACTTTTATTTTACCAAATCCTCTAGGACCATCTAAATTAAGTAAGTTTTCAAAATCCCCAATTAATGGAATTTTAATTTGCATTTTACCAACACGAATAGGATTTCCTTTATTATCATATATTATATCGTAGTATTTTAAATCATTACTGCCAAATTCTTCTAACTGTTGAGCTGTAGGTTTTTTAAAATAAGAACTTGCTTTTTCCCATCCTATACCAGAAACTTGAATAAGAGTAGAACCATTAACTTTTAATCTTCTCAATCTCTTATCCATCATACCAGATATTAAATCTTGTATTTCCTTTCTATTAAAAGCAAAGTCTAAATCAGATTTAGGTTTTTTTGTTACAGGGTCATATTGTAAATACTCTGCAAAATTTATTGTAAATCCTTGTCTTAATCCTTCTTCTTGCAAAACTTTTAAGAATTTCTCAAAATCCTCAACTTCATATGTATAGGTTTTTTCTCCCTTCTCATTTATTCCTTTAAATATTCTATTTACACCTAATACATTAAATAGATCATTTTCTTGAACAGTCATTAATCTATCTGTAAGACTTTTAACTGTATCATGAGACTTCATTAATCTATCAAATAGTTCTTTATTTCCAGAAATTGCAGAAATTCTAAATGCAGGATCATAGAATATTTTTCTAAACTGAGATCCATATATATTTACTTTTGAATAATCAAAGGTATTTAATTGATGTTTTAAATATCCAGATATAAGATTATGAGTTTGATTCTCATCTATTTCTACTGAGAAGTTATCTAGTTGGAATTCTCCATTTTTCTTTTTAACCCAGTCAATAGGATTTTCTGAATAAACTTTAGAACCTGATACAAACTTTATATAATCAAGATCTTGATCTATCATTTGTATCATTAAGTTCTCATCTCTTCTTCCAAAAGCTTGTTCTGGAATAATAGGTCTCACTGAAAACTTATCATATATTGGAGTCAATGGTCTTCCTTCTTCTTTTAATGGTCCAGTATAAGATATTTTCAATGGAATAAACTCAGCAAAGGGTTTATGTTTAACTAAATCTAAATCTGTTTTTAAAGCATCTTCTAATTGCTCACCTGTCATTAATGATCCATCTATATTCTTATAATATCCTTCATTTCCATTTTTTTGATACATTCTATATCTAAAAATTGCAAGCTGTCTATCATATTCATTTTGCATTTCAGGTGTCCATATCTTACAGATTAAACAGAATGCTTTATAAAAATCCAATCCAATTATACCTTGACCGTCTGTTGCTTTTATTTTATCATATGCTTTAAGTTTTTCTTTTAGAAAATCTCTTAATTGTTGTTCTTCAGATAAATCATTTAGTCCAAGTGCAAATCTTACCTTTGTTATATTATCTATCATATTTCCAGATGTATAATATAAAGATGGCATTTCAACATCCGATAAGAATGCACTTTTTATTATTGAAAAATCTTTTCTATCTGGAATTATAAGTCCTTTAGAAATAGAATGTAAAGAAGACTGATTAAACTTATTTAAAATTTCATTCCTTACTTTATCTACAAAATAAGGAAACCCATGATTTGTAACATTTTTACCTCTTTTAAAAGGATTAGAATAATGATACATATCTCCAAATATCAGATTATCAAACTCTGCTCTTAATATAAATTTGTTTATTACAAATAATGTAGAAGGTAGATTTACACTGCTTATATTTCCCAGAGTTGAAAAGATTGCAGCTTTTTCATCTGCTGTCATTTCATTTATTTGTCCTGATACATATTTTATTTCTTCTGTAAAATAGGCATTTACTTCTTTATCAAACTGATCTTTTAGTGTTGGGTTTTCATTAAAGATTGTAATCATTTTAGTAAATGCATCTTCTAACTTTGCCTCTTTCTCTACTATTTGATCTCCAATATCTTTGAACTGTTGTATTAGATCTTGTGAAAGTATTCCCTGAAATAAATTAAGTTCTTCTGAAAACTTTTTAAGATTATCAGCATAATTTTGTTTATACCAGTACATTTTTTGTAATTCTGATATAAATAAATTTTGTATATATCCTGATATTTTTTTACTACTCATGATAGAAGTAGACACTCTTCCTTCTACATCAGTAGGTATTACTGGTAAATGTGCAGATGTTCCATTATAAGAACTCATTCTTACACTCATTATAGAAGGCGATGTTTCAGCTCTTCTTACTTCTAGAGCTCCTGATTTGAGAAGTGTTAACATGTCAAGAAATAGCTTCTCTGTTTTTGTTAACTTGGATACTTGTCTTTCACTATACTCTCTTGTTAATTCATTTGTCTCTGAATTTCTTCTTCCTGTAATTAATTGAAAGGATGCAATATCTTCAACAACAATTTGGACATTGTCCCCATCTACTTGTCTTCTTTTTCCAGTCTGGTCAAAAAGTGATGTATAAAAAAGGTTAGCCCTAAGCCAAGGTAAATTAGGATCAATATGTGAAAGATGTATATTACTTGAGATATCACTTTTTACATTTGTTTGATTTAAAAGATTTGATACAAGTAATAGCTGTGTAGTATTATAGTATGGATATTTAGTTCTATCATCTATTCTAAATGAACCAGATGATACATCATCTCCATAAAATTCTTGAATCTCTGCAAGATCTTTTATATTATAAAAATGATTCTTTATTGAAAGTGTTTCAATTTGGCCAAATCCATCTCTATCTTTTTTTGTTTCAGATTGAAGATCGTGTCTATGATCTCTAAATCTAAGTAAATCAAGTGGATATCTAGTAAATCCAGGTATTGATGTATTTATTTGTTTTTTTCTAGCATCTCTAGTTGATAAGCCTTCTCCTGTTAAAATAAGATTTATTTCATTATTTGGCATCTTTATCATCTCTGAAATAGCCTGCCTTCTTGATAAATCTTTAAATCTACTTTTAATACTATTAAAATCTTCTTGATATGCATCATTAAATAAATAGTATAATCTTTCAACAGCAACCTCTTGTATATCAGAAAGACTTTCAATTATCTCACTTCTGATTTTTTTCATTTTATCAATATTCTTTCCTGAATTGAATACTCTAGAATCAAAAGTTATAGAAAGATGAGAAAAGAATTTTTCTATATCAACTAAATTAGTTCCTGCAAAAGCATTTATATTTTCTTTATCAAAAGCAAATATATTTAAGTGTATATTTCCCTCATCACTCATATATAAAATATTCTGAGGATCAAAAATATCAAAATTAGGATCTTTTAAATCTTCAGATGTAAAGTATTTCTTTTCTACTAATTTATTAGTAATAGGATCAATAAGAGAAGTTCTTGGATCTTGGAACTTTGTTGCCCATCTTCTAATTATTCTATCAGACATTACCCTTGATAGAACTTCATATCTTACAACCTTTTTATCTCTTACTGCTTTAGTTTTATACCTAGAAGATTCACCAAGTTCAGTAAAGTCAACACTAAGTTGAGTATTAGATACTTCTGGTAAAACTAATGAACCATGAAAAGATTGAACAAAAGAAAATTCTTCTATAAACCTGCCCTTATTTAAAGTTGATGTAGGAGTATTAGTAACTAGATTATTTATTATTTTTTCAATATCCTGTGATATAATTTTAAGTTCTGGAACTATTACATGTAAAGCAGGATCATTTAATTTTTTTACAAAATCATTTAGGTTATATATTCCTGAAAGATTCTTTTTTATTCTATAAAATAAATCATATGGATCTGAACCAATTTCATATCCTAATTCATTCTTTTTTATAATAATTTCTCCAGTTTCTGAGTTATAAGTTTTAACAATAGGAATAGAAACAAGATAGTCTTGTACTGATTTTTCAGCTTTTGATAATGGAGATTCTTCATTTGCAGCTTTATCTCCATATTGTTTTTCTAGTTTACTTACTTCTTCATCCTGTACATTTTCCTCTACATTATAATCAAACCCTAAATCATCTATAGATTGATCATCAACAGCTTGAGCTGCATCAAAATCAATTCTTTCTTTTGCAGCATCATCTTCAATAGAAAATGACTTCATTGAAGAATAGTTTGAATAGAACTTATACTTCTCTAAAAATTCTGCCCAGTTACGAAGTACATTACTTAGTTCAATTTTTTGTCTTAAGTTTAAATCTGTTCCTTGTTCTAATCTATCATATAAATCAATATAGATATTTTGAAATACTTTTCTTCTAAGATTTCTATCTGAGTTAAAAGATGTAAATGCCCTACCTGCAGATTTCAACTGTTGTCTAATAAGAGAATCTATACTTTCAGCATATAAAGGCATTCTATCAGCTGGTATTATTTCCTCTTCTTTTGTATATGATTCTGTAACACTATTAAGTGCTCCAGTAAACATTCTATTTCTAAGGTCATACTTATATTGAGATAAGTTTCCTATTCTTAAGTCAGTAAAATATCTCTCTGCAATTGTTGGAGAGTATTCTTCTACACCTACTTCTTTTGATTTAGTAAACAATCTTTTTAATAAGTTCCAAAGTTTTTGGAAAAATCCTTTTGGTGATTGCTGTTTTTTCTTTCCAAATACTTTTTCAAAGTTATATGTACTTGGTGAAAGGCCATACTTTGCAAATTCTTCAGCAAGAAACTCTTCTATTTCTAGATAAGATGCATCACTTGCATTTTTTAATTGTCCTCCTCTTATTGAGATTTGTTTTCCAGAATCTCTTACTGATTCATAAAGTTCTACCTTTTCATCATATGTTAAAAATAATTGTGAAAAGACGTGCCAACCTTCATGATAACCTGTACCAACTGATGCATTTTTCCAAAGTCTTACAAGATTTCCATATACCTGACCATTTAGATCACTATTTATTGCATCGTATAGATTTAAGACAATTTTATCTCCAAATGTATTATTTAACCAGTCAACTTCTATTTTCATTTCTTCTGAAGTTGCAGCAAGTTCTCCAACTAATTTTATTCTATCTAAAGATTGTCTTCCTGTTTTTGGTTTAGGTATTAGTTTTGTGTCTACTACATTATCAATATTAGTTTTTTCTCTATCATACTTCTCATTTATTTCAACTTTCTTATTTTCAAATTCTTCTTTTTGTTTATCAAATTCTTCCTTAGGTGCTCTTTTAAAAGTAAGCCCTTTTATTTTTTCAGAATGATTTTTTTGAAGTAATGATAGTTCTATTTTTCTTCTATCCTCTATATGTTTTTTTATTAAAGATTTTACCGGATTAGTGGATCTATTTTCAACTTTATATTTAAAAATATCTTCCTCTACAAATATTCCTTTTCCTTTATAAAATATACCAATAGGATTTGATGAATATGCATAATCCTCTCCATATAGTTGAGAAATTGTTACATTTTCATAAATTGTATTTATCAATGAATTTGTTGAAAAAGAACTAGGTTTGCTATCAGTACTTACATCTTTAACTGGCATTATAAAACCAGGAGATGACATTTTATCAAACTCTTTCTTTATTGTTTCTAAGTTCTTTCCTGCAAATTCAGATCTTACTTCTTTTAATGGAAATATTTCTGTATTAACTATTTTATTAACTATGGAGTCTTCTGATGTTAAGTCTGTATCATAATTTAGTCCAACTCCTATTACTGTAAAAGATTTAGTATCAACCTTTCCTGGAAAAAGTTTGTCCAAAAGAAGAGAGTAAACATACATCTGTGTACTATAACTATTTTCTTTTGAAAGTGCTAATACCTCTTTTACTCCTATAAACTCTTTATTTCTTCTTAATGCAGCAACATTATACTTACCAAGCATTGTTTTAATATCTGCAACATACATTTTTCCTTCAGTATCAATTAAAATAAGATCTATTTCACCAGATATTTTTGTTGCAGGATCATACACAGTTACTCCTGTTCTAAATTTAAAACCTTTACTCTCATAATCATTTTTAATAGCTATTAAATAATCTTTTATAGATCTAAAAGATTCTTGAGTTATTGCATTTTCTCCACCTTCAATATCTGAAAACTGAATATCATTCCCTGAGAAAACTTCCTTTGCTACTTTATCTATTGTATTTCCATGCTTTAATGATGGAGCATCTTGTTCTTCTTCTTCTGACTTATCATAATATCCTACAGTTGATATATCAGTTACCCTTGTATCATAAATAGTACCATTAATAGATCTCTTTTTTAAAAAGTTTCCATTATCAGTTTTTACTTCTACAATCTCTGGTTTTGTAGAAGATATAAAGTTATCAATTTCTTTTAATGTAGAATCTTGGTTATCTGAAACAGGAATAATCTCAGGTTCTACTTCTTGTATCTGTGCTGGAATATCAAGAAATTTTAGTAAAGAGTTATAGTTAGTAAAGTCACTTTTAGAAACTTTTAATATATCATTTATAAAATCTCTATATTTCTTTTCTATTGGATCTCCAATTTCTGATTTATGATCTCTCCATTT
>JBIICJ010000044.1:0-12881 GCA_044238965.1 Micavibrio sp.
TGCCCATATCTGGCCAAAAGTCAAAATTGATGGCCACGTCGATGACGTGATAAAAACTATCAAATCGATGAAATAATCTAAAGACCGTTACGCAACTTTTTTGCGTGCTTTGATCAATGGCTTTTCTTCAACAACTGGCGGATTAAGCAACCCTTGAAGCTTAACAGCATTCGTACCAGCGCCATGTTTATTGAGATAATCATGAATATGCTCAATCAATAAATCAGTGTGTTCGTTAAAGAAATGATTAGCATCAGGCACAACGCGATAATCAATTTCGATGCCTTTTTGCAGATTTAAGCGACCAACCATTTTTTCGACCATCGGCTCAGGGATAATAGCATCTTTTGCGCCATGAATAATCAAACCTGATTGCGGGCAAGGTGCCAAGAATGAAAAATCAATTTCATGCGCGGGTGGAGCAACAGTAACAAAACCTTTGATCTCAGGACGGCGCATCAATAATTGCATGCCAATCCATGCACCAAAATTATAACCACCGACCCACACATACGGCGCATTTGGGTTCAAAGCCTGCATCCATTCGAGCACAGACACAGCATCGGCTAATTCGCCTTCGCCCTTATCAAAGTAACCTTGTGACATACCCACGCCGCGGAAATTAAAACGTAAAGTTGAAAAACCATGCGCGACAAACGCTTGGTACATCATATATGGAATCTTGGTATTCATCGTGCCGCCGCGATCAGGGAACGGGTGCAGAATTAAGGCAAGAGGAGCATTCGGGGCTTTTGAATGAGAGTAACGCGCTTCTAAGCGACCCGCAGGACCATTAATGACAATTTCTGGCATATCTATCTTTTCTTTTTTGTTATTTTGTGGAACCCAGTTGTGCATGTATAGACAATTTGAATAGCGTTTGTCATTAAAAATCGCATAACCCATTGATTCGATTGTGGATATTTACTATAAATAACCCATGTCCTCAACCCCCAGAGCCTATTTTGATCATAATGCCAGCGCGCCTTTGCGCCCCTGTGCACGCGCAATAATGGTAGAAGCGATGGATATTACCAGCAACCCATCATCGATTCATGCCGATGGCCGAGTGGGTAGAAAATATATCGAAACGGCGCGACGCGTGATTGGTGAGACATTTGATGTATCACCCAATCAAATTATTTTTACCTCTGGTGCAACCGAAGCCAATAACACCATTCTCAAAGGCTTCGCAGGTAAACGTATCTTAGTCGGTGCAACCGAACATCTATCTGTTTTAGAATCGGGCGTACCCGTGACATCCATTCCCGTTGATGAAAACGGAATCATCAAATTAGACGAATTGGAAAATTTATTACGCGACAATGTAACTGCGCTTGTATCCGTCATGTATGTGAATAATGAAACAGGTGTGATCCAACCTATTTCTGATATCGCCGCATTAGCACATAAATACGGCGCGTTATTTCATGTGGATGCGGTACAAGCCTATGGCCGCATTCCATTCACGCGCGAAGTCATTAATGCTGATTTTATTACTATTTCATCGCATAAAATTGGTGGCCCTCTGGGCGCTGGTGCGATTATTTTTAAACCACAAACCACTGTACCCGTGTTACTTCATGGTGGCGGACATGAACGTCGCCAACGCGCAGGCACCGAAAATTTTATGGCCATTGCAGGCTTTGGCGCAGCAAGTATTGACGCCGTTAATCAAATACCAGAGTTTCAAAAATTATCTGTCTGGCGTGATGCGATTGAAATAAAATTAGTGGCTGATGGTTGTATGATTTTTGGGAATATCGCCGCGCGCGTATCCAATACAATTTGTTTTGCCCATCCAACCAAAGATAGTCAGACCATGTTAATGGCATTTGATATGAATGGCATATCATTGAGTTCGGGGTCAGCATGTTCCAGCGGTACAATCAAACCATCACATGTATTACAGGCTATGAATATCGCGCCAGACTTAATAAACCGTGCCTTACGTTTATCCTTTGGATGGAATACCACCCAAAACGATATAGATTTATTTTTAAAAATATGGGATAAAGTCCGCGTTTAAAGGATAAACCATGCCCCACATCACATTTATTCAATTGGACGGATCATCCATCACCATCGATGCGCAAAGCGGATTATCAGTGATGGAAATCGCCGTCAAGCACGCGCAAGATAAAATCGAAGGATCATGCGGTGGGTCACTCGCCTGCGCGACATGTCATTTATATGTGCACCCTGATTGGTGGGATAAGGTCATGCCCGATGATGGTGAGATTAGTGACGAAGAAAATGACATGTTAGATTTGGCATTTCATTTGACCAAGCGATCACGCTTATCATGCCAGATTATTATGCGTGACGAATTAGATGGATTGATTGTGGCCTTACCAGGATCAAAAGTTGAATGGGCGAAATAAAATTAAGTGTGATTAAAAACCCATCACGCGCTTTGCACCCGCCAAAAAATCATCCAAAGTGTCATAAAAATGTAATGCCGCAACCTTTTGCGGAATCAGCAACCCCATTTCCTGCATATGATTTAATTGTGCAATTGTGTGATTATAATAACCATCTTGGTTTAATACCAAAATGGGGCGCATGGAATAATCGACAAAACGTGGGTCACGATCAACGGGCAAATAATCTTGCTCCATACATTCAAAAATTTCGTCTAATGTGCCTGTTCCGCCAGGTGCCACCAAAAAAAGATCAACTTTATCAAGCAGATGGAATTTCCGTTCCGTCAATGTTTCAGTCAAAATAAATTCAATACCTAATGATTGCGGGTTATTAATCTTGGCAAATTTTTCAGGTAAAACACCGATAATTTTAGCGCCCGAATTTGTCTCAATTTCTGCATCAAGAAACCCGCGTGCAAAGGCGCCCATCAAACCATTCACCGAGCCGCCATATTTCGCCAAACATTTATGCGATCCACAGAATGCCCCGATGGCTGTGGCAGCCTTTTCAAAATCAGGGTTATTTCCGCTACGCGCGCCGCCAAAAAAAGTCACTGTCTTCATGTTCTATCTTTCTGATTGAAATCAGCAGACAGGGTATAAAATTTTTCTTGAAAATACTAGGGGCAATTATCGCGACAATTCAGCCACAAGCCGCGGCACTTCACCAATATTATTTGCCACGATCGATAAATATGATCGATGTTCATCACCAACAGCGGCGCCATGAGATATAAGGCACGTCTGCATACCCCTTTCTTGAAAAGCGTATCGCAATACAGAACGACTGTCATCAATCACCAAGATCTCACGTTTATCGTCACTATTTAATGCGCACATTACGGCGCTATAGGGGCGCACATCATTATGTTTGAAACCATAGCCATATTTATCAGAGCTTATAATGTTTTGATCATTGAATATTTTTCTCAATCCTAACGTTTCATGTAACACTTTTTTGGCCCATGAAGATGTTGATTGCGTTAAGGCTACATAACCATCAATTGTGCCATCGCGCTCTGCTTTCAACAACCATGAGGTAAATTGATTTAATTGATTAAATTGCTCTTCAGTCGGATTGATAAATTTTGTTGGATCTAATTGGGCGTGATATCGTTCGCTCATTTCACCGACATTCATATGGTGTTCAAAGGCAAATCCCAAAATACTTTGTCCATATTGAGTATAATATTGATTGGCTAATTGTTCTACAAGGTCACGATCACCTTTGAATACGTTACGCGTTTCAGTGTCTAATTGTAAAACCGTATCAATGATAGCGTCGGTTACATAAGGAACATAATTATCGTCATACCGCACAAGGCAGTGATCAATATCAATCGCCAAATAACGTACTGGTGGATGTGGTAAACTCATAAATAACCTCAATTTCTGTTTTATAGCAATTCGACCAATTTATGTCAATTTATTTGATTTTTTAAAGCTTTTCCGTTATATCAAGCCTCATGACCGCACCTGTCTACAACTCTTTGGGCTTTGCCAAGCCCCCATCGGAAACCCGCGTGGTTGTTGCCATGTCGGGTGGTGTGGATTCATCGGTTGTGGCCAGCCTCCTGCATGAGGAAGGTTACGATGTTGTAGGTGTGACATTGCAATTATATGATTACGGCGCGGCATTACAAAAAAAGGGCGCGTGTTGTGCAGGCCAAGATATTTATGATGCCAAACGCGTTGCCGATGAGCGCGGCTTCCCGCATTACGTTTTAAATTACGAAGATAAATTTAAACAAGCGGTCATGGATGATTTTGTTGAAACTTATTTAAAGGGTGAAACACCCATTCCCTGCGTGCGTTGCAATCAAACTGTCAAATTCAAAGATTTGTTACAAGTCGCCAAAGATTTAAACGCCGATTGCATGGCAACGGGGCATTATATTCAACGTATCGTCAATAAAGATGGCGTTGCCGAAATGGTAAAGGCGGTTGATACCACTAAAGACCAAAGTTATTTTTTATTCGCGACCACGCAAGACCAATTGGATTTTCTACGTTTTCCATTAGGTGGATGGACAAAAGATATCACGCGCGCGCATGCCGACCGTTTGGGCTTGGTCAATGCCGCCAAACCCGACAGCCAAGATATTTGTTTTGTTCCCAATGGTGATTATGCATCGGTTGTCAAAAAAATTCGTCCCGATGCCGCACACAGCGGTGACATTGTGAATATCATCACAGGCGATGTGATTGGGGCGCATAATGGCGTTATTCATTACACAATTGGCCAACGCAAAGGTTTAGGCATTGGTGGCGGGTTTAATGATAATAATGATCCGTTTTATGTTGTAAAAATTGATGCGGATAACGCACGCGTTTATGTGGGGCCCAAGGAATCACTTGCACGTGATACCGTGATATTAAAAGATTGTAATTGGTTAGGTGCCATCACATCGCGCATGGATATAAATGTGAAATTACGATCAATGACAAAACCCATGCCCGCAATATTGACCGTACATGATGATCAAAAAACCGCGACCATCACTTTACATGAACCACAATTTGGAATTTCACCAGGGCAAGCCGCTGTCTGTTATGTGGGTGATCGTATGATTGGTGGCGGATGGATAAATGAGACATCATTATCCAGTTTGCAATTGGCGGCGTAACTTAGCCCTACCCTAATCGTTGAACATGAACTTCGGGCAAACGTCGCAATACTTCGTCTTGTGTTGGCAAACCTGTTTGCGCGCCATATTTGGTACATGCCAATGAACCTGCAACAATGCCGTGACGTAATGCCTCTTCGATCGGAATCTTACGGTCAATAGCTGATGCAAAAAAACCAACCAAGGCATCACCAGCGCCAATTGTATCAACTGGTTTAATGGGCAACGCTGGCAATCTCATCACGCCATCAGAACCTGCATAAACAGCGCCATCTGGCCCTAACGTCACAATAGAATGAACATTAAATGTTTTGCTTAATGTGTTAGCAAATTCAATTTTTGATTGAGATGGAATGTTAAATTGTCGACCCACTGCATCGGCTTCATATTCATTCAAAATAATATAATCTAAATCATGCATAAAAGACGGCGTTAAATTTTGTTTTGCGGGTGCAAAATTTAACATTGTTGTTGCACCATTTTCTTTCGCGCGACGTACTAACTTCATCGTCTCTTCAATTAGCGCTTCACCTTGAGTGACTAAAATAGAGTTTGCGCCAATACTTACATCAGGTACAGACGATTCACGTGCGAATAAATTAGCCCCTAAACTCACAACGACTTTGTGTGTACCATCGGTATGGTCGACAAAGATTGATGCAAGTCCAGTGTTGTGACCTGATAATAACTCAACACCAGAGGCATCAACGCCATAATAATCAAAAGCTTTTAGAAAATCTTGCGCAAAAGAATCTTGTCCCATAGCCCCATAAAATTGAACATCTGATCCCGCCATTTTTGCGGCAATGGCTTGGTTCACACCCTTACCACCGGGTGCAGAATGATGCTTATCGAGAAAAAGCGCGGTATCGCGCGCAGGCAAATCAGCAACAGGAAAAAATATATCCCAATTCGCGGCACCAAACACAGTAATCATACGCATAACTCCTTAAATAGACTAATATCGCGCGATCCTAATCTCTTTTTGATCCATTTGTCAAAAAGTGAGAATTCTATAAAAAGATGGCTGTTTTATTTATTTTTGAGATAAGAATGATATGAATAGTTTATTTAAGCGAGAAGATCAAAAAACTGACCATTTACAGCCGCGCCCGATGGTACGTTTCGCGTAACCGCTACCGCTGGATTATCATTCGCCTTAGCGCGCGCCTGTAAACCCATAAGATCAGCAAAGCTGCGCGGTGAGCCCTGCTCTTCGCGGTCAGAGCGAACAGCATCAACAGGCTTATATGTCGTGCGAATAGGCGTTACGATCATACGATACGTCCTTCTTTGCCTTCTAACTTTAATAAGTGAAAGGGCTTTGTCTTCAAAATGTTAACGAATAATTAATAAATAGGTTATCCCGCGACGAAAGTCAAGATAAAAGGTTAAAATCATTTGAAAACCGACCGATGAAACCTTGACATTACCCCTCAAAATGAGGATATTCGCCCGTCCGCACACCAAAATGGCTGAGTAGCTCAGCGGTAGAGCAGGGGAATCATAATCCCTTGGTCGGGGGTTCAAATCCCTCCTCAGCCACCAATTTTCTTTCCCACGACATCCAAAATCATTTTATAAAATCCAGAAAAACCTTGCTTTTATTGGCATTTTAGGCATATCCTTATCCTAGATGATTTTTTACCGTCCAAGACCAGCCTTGAATATTGGGGGTACTTCTGGGGGTACAAATCGGATACCCCGAAAGGAGATACCCCCAAATGCCCCTAACCGAGCTTAAATGCAAAAACGCTAAACCAGCGCAAAAACCCTATAAATTAAGCGATGATAAGGGGCTTTTCCTATTGGTAAAGCCAAACGGGGGCAGGTATTGGCGCATGAAGTACCGCTTTGCAAATAAAGAGAAACTCTTGGCTATTGGTGTATATCCCGAAATAAGCCTCGCAGAAGCCCGTGATAAATGCCTAAAGGCTCGCAAGCTTCTAGAGAACAATACCGACCCTATGCAGGATAAAAGGGAGAAAAAGGCTATCTCCGATAAAAACGCTCTAAATACCTTTGAGGCGATCACCTTAGAATGGCATGAAACCAATATCGATAAATGGACTCCTCGCCACGCCCAATACATCCTCACGCGCATGAAGGCAGATTTATTCCCCGATCTTGGAAGTCGCCCTATCGCCTCTATTACCCCACCCGAACTACTTTCATGCCTCCGCAAAATTGAAAGCCGTGGCGCACTAGAAATTTCGCGCCGTTGTAAACAGATGGCAGGGCAAGTATTCCGCTATGCAATCGCCACAGGGCGAGCCGAGCGCGACCCAAGCCACGACATCACAGGCGCATTAAAAATACCCAAGAAAAAACATTTCAAAGCCATGACGATAAAAGAACTCCCCTCCTTTATCCAAGACCTGAATAAAAATGACTCGCGCCTATTTCCCCAAACCATAAACGCCACCAAATTAATGATGCTTACCTTTGTAAGAACAGGCGAACTCATTGCCTCTAAATGGGACGAAATCGACCTTGAGAAAAAAGAATGGCATATCCCTGCCGAACGCATGAAAATGAAACGCTCTCATATCGTACCACTCTGCAAACAAGCTTTAGATATTCTTAAAGATCAAAAAGAACTTACAGGCGGTCTAGGCTTAAAGACAGATTGGATATTCCCCTCTATCGCTAAGCCACGCAAACACATGAGTAACTGCACTATCCTTGGCGCGATTAAACGCCTTGGATATAGCGATATTCACACAGGGCATGGCTTCCGCGCCCTCGCTCGTACCGTTATCCGCGAAGAACTCGGATATAATAGCGAGGTAATAGAAAAACAACTCGCCCACCAAAGCCGTGAGGCTTTAGGCGAAGCCTATGATCGCACGACATTTCTAAAAGAACGTAAAAAGATGATGCAAGACTGGGCAAATTATTTAGACACCATATCAAGTGACGGTAAAGTCATTCGTGGAAAGTTTGGATCTTAGAGAATGGTAAAATCAAAACTACACAATATTAAACCCCTTGGGAATGAGAATTCATATACGCCTGAATTCTTTGAGGAACTTTGTAAAAAAATTAATTTAACTGATAAATCTCTCAAAGCGGATTTAGGTCGCCATATTATTCTCGCCTCACAAAAATATATTTCTCACTACAATGAATATCAAAGGCAAATGGCAACACATGAGGTTGAAAAAGAACTCAAGAAAGTAGTTAATCACATAGATAAAGCAGCCGAGTCACTTATAAAAGTTATTTCATCAGGAAACTATGGCGAAGACATTGTTAATAATCTACATAATATAATCTCTAAAAAATATCCTCCATTACATGGTATGCTAAACGAAATTATAAGAGGAAATGACAGTATCGTTAAGATTACCTCTCCGCTTAGATCCCTGCCCTTATTGTCTTCAATGGCGGAAGCGATAGATCAAACAATAAAGAATTCTCTTGCACGTAAAACAAAACCAAAGAGCGTTGCTCTGTATGAATGGATTATGATCCTCTCGGCACAATTAGAACCAATCATCGGGCATAAATTAGAACAAAGCCATTATTACAAAGACGGTAAAAAGGGCGAATATATATCTAAAAAAGACATGAGCGATTCTGAATTACTTTATTTTATTATAAATCCATTAGACCCCAATGTCACAATCTCTCAAATAGAAACGGCTATTAAAGAAACTAGAAAAGAGCGACATAACGCGCCATGGGATAATTATTTCCCTAAAGGGTAGATTTACCCTGTAGAAAAAATTCTAATTTTTTTGAAAGAAATTTTCCTTCCAGCTTTCTTTGAATCCTCTCGGACATTCAAATAATAATACTTGCAGAAACCAATTTAATTCCAAAAGGACTGCAAATGTCAGAGATAACAACCAAAGCTCGCTTCCTACGCCTTAACGATGTAAAAAATCGCACAGGCTTAAGCCGAAGTACAATTTATCTAAATATCAACCGTGGAATATTCCCCAAACCAATTAGTTTAGGAGCACGATGCGTTGGCTGGCTCGAAAGTGAAATTGATGCGTGGATAGATATGCGTATTAATAGCAGATCAATAAATTGATATACCCATCCAAAAAATCAGCGTTTTCCCATTTTTATGCCTTAGCAACGGAGAAAATTTAAATGAAAGATCAAACGGGTAGTTCCGATCACTACAACAATCCGCCATCCAAAAAATCCCTATTAAAATCTATTCGAGAAAAATGTTTGGATTGTTGCTCAAACAGTCATGCAGAAGTTCGCAAATGTCATATTACTGATTGCCCGTTGTGGGAATTTCGTATGGGCAAAAATCCGTTTCACAAACGGACGATGACTGAAGATCAAAAGACTTACTTATCTAACATTACACGAACACAGAAAAATGAAATAAATTACTAGTCTTTATTAGAAAAGAAAATATTAAAATACAGAATTATTTTTTCATTTTGACAGCCTCTCTTTGCTCAACAATATAATTATAAACAAGAGCGGGTCTACTGTCTGATGCCGTTAAATCTGTTACAAACATTTCCTCCCATATCAAAACCCCATCGCACTCACCAATGCTTTTACTTTCCCCGTCACATACTTTTTGCCATACCCGACCTGACACTTTATCTAGAAGGAACTGGTTTCTTGCCATTTCGCCCAACTGAATAAGTTGAAAATCATGCCTCGCAAAAGAGGTCCACAAAAGACAGGAAATCACAATAGTAAGAATGCTGATATTTTTTACAATTGAATCAATATTCATATCTTAAACCTTTCAAAAGGAGAGCATTGGATATCATTACTCACTCACATTATATTTATTTGCAAGATTACCTCTTTTTAGTATATTCCATCTACCCCCAAACAAAAGGCGCAAAAATGTCAAATTCCATAACCTTGAACGACATACAAGGCAAATATGAAATTTCTTACCAATCCTATCCACCTATAGAGGATTGGTATGAGCCAGGTTTTGGCTCAGCTGATATTGTTGGTGATACCTTAATAGGTAAAGATGCTTTGGGGGTCACATGGAATGCAAAACTTTTTTTTGATGATAATGGCAGATTAAACTTTACTGCGACACTAGATCCAACAACTTCCCCAGATCCACAAGTGGGGCTTTTAGATAGGACTGGAAATATAACCAGAACTCCTCAGAACTACTCTAGTGATATTAAAGTAACAAAATTCTCAGGAGAAATAATACTTAGAACAAGGGTTATACAAGGTCCAATAACCATTGATGTTCAATTTAGGAAAATGACATGACAGAAGTAACAGATAAATCCGAATGGTATAATACAATTGCACTTGCGAGAATTACCGCAAGTGCAGATTTAAAGACATCAAATGATTTACTAGAGATCATTGATACTTTAATAGATCTACCACCGTCAGAAGTACTAAGCTTGGAAAAAAGAGTAGAAATTGCTAAGCAGCTTCTTGAAATTGCTAAGCAACTTTCTGGCAGATCGAGAGAAATGAGCACCTCAATAAGTAAATTGGTTGGTGTTATATGAGCAATAGTAATAGGGGGCGATTACCTCCACCTCCAGAGGCTTTTAATCGTGCTGATTTTGAAGTCGCAAAGGCTCAAATACAAAGTGAATATCGAGGTGATATTGCTAACATGCAAGTTAGCAATTCAGAAATTTGGGGAGAAATTAAAAGTATAAAAGACAATCTGAGCGAACGGATTTTTCAACAAAGAGTTCAGTGGGCAACTATAGCTGGATGCACTGTAGCCGTATTGGGCGGCTTGACTGGCGTTTATTTAAATTTAGATAATAAAATTGAAAATACTCGTAACATATATATAGAAAAAAGTTCTGATTGCTCAGAAAAGAATATAAAGGAAATAAAAGAAATTATTCAAGAAAGTATAAAATCAAATCCACCGTCTAAGATACAAAACGGTACATCAAAATAGTCATTCGTCTATGTACCCGTAAAAACAGTCTTAATAGAGGGTGTGGTTCCCCCTTTTGAAAGGGGGGAAGGGGCGGTTAGAGGAAGTCAGTACACCCTCCACCGTACAGACTGACACCATTCGGAAAATGACAAAATAAGACGCTAAGCCTAGTATCTCTTACTTGATATATACTAGGCTAGCTGATACCAAAATTCAGGATTTTTATTCTTTGAATTCTAAACCATATTGTTAGGCGTGTTATTAAAACACTATGCTTTGCATGCATAACAAACTCTAAAAGCCTATCTGAATAATCCGCACAGTATGATCACTTGATGTTAACTGTGCGGACTGACACCACATCCCCGAATAGGTGTCAAAAACCACTAAGAAATATTTAGATCTTAGAACGTACTATTAAAGCCAAAAAATTCGGGGGTACTTTTGGGGGTACAAAATATTTTCAAATAAAAAATAATATTTTATTTCAAACGGTTAATAACCAAACCCTACTCCCTCCTCACCACCATAGGAATATATTCCTATAATTGACTATGCCGCAATTTTTATTTCTTCCAAGCGCGATACAACTTCATCGGGTAATGGCAATGCTGTTTGTGCGCCCACTTTGGTACATGCCAGTGATCCCGCGACCGCTGCCTGACGCAAAGAATCACGAATTGATAATTTTTGATCAAGCCCCGCAGTGAAATAACCAACAAACGCATCACCTGCACCGATTGTATCAACCGCCTTCACTTTCAAAGATGAAATAGAAATAAAACCATCATCACATACACACAAAGCGCCATCTGGTCCTAGCGTGACTATGGTACCAACTTTAAATCGATTATAGAGCTCGGTTGCAAATGATTTTTTGTTCGATGAATCAATCGAAAACTGTCTTCCCACAGCATCAGCTTCGTATTCATTTAAAATAATATAATCAAGATTACTTAAGATGTCTGATGATAAATTTTTTGTAGCAGGCGCAAAATTCATGACGCTACGTGCACCAGATTTCCGTGCGCGAATAATTAATTTTTCTGTCTCTTCAATAGGAAGCTCACCTTGTACCAAAACAATAGCATTCTCATTTAATAAATGTTCGGGAATCCATTCTTGTTTTGCGGCGCGGTTTGCCCCTTCACTTACCACCACTCTGTGCGTACCATCGCGATGATCAACAAAAATAGCTGCAATCCCTGATGGAAATTCGTCAAAAAAACGAATGCCAGACACATCAACGCCGCAATCGGTTAAATTATCAAACATAGCGCGGCCATGACCACCCTTCCCCAACGCGCCGGCAAAATAAACCTTTGCACCCGCACGAGCACAGGCAACGGCTTGGTTTGCACCTTTGCCGCCAGGTGCTTCTTCATGGGTTGGTAAAAACAGAGCGTTATCGCGCGGCGGCAAATCAGCCGTGTGAAAAAATTGATCTAACACATTTGATCCAAACACAACGATCATAAAAAGTTCCTTCCCATTCATGGCAAAAAATTGTCAGGAACATTACATCGTTTTGGGGGGCAAAGTCGATAGTGTTAGAGGTGTTTTTATGGCTTCATTCAATAGATTTATGATCAATTAAAGAACAAAACATACACGGCACAAATTTGTGCCGTGCAACAATAATGAGATTAGAAAATTCGAGCCAAAAACAACAAGAATAGTTTAAAGAATTATCCCAGTAATTTTTTCAAAGTTTCCTTTACGCCAATTGTATAAAAATCGGCCAAATATTCACGCATTAGCGCGACTAATTCAGGATTTCCTACCAAGGTTTTACCAAAGATACTGTCGATTGATAACAAGCCCACAGGATCTTGCGGGGTCAAACGTGCCTTATCATTTAAAATATCCGCCATGGGGTCTTTGATAGTGATGGCTTCTTGATTTTCGTCAACGCCATTCAAATAACGCCACCATCCCGCCAATGCAAAGGCGATA
>JBIICJ010000172.1:0-3209 GCA_044238965.1 Micavibrio sp.
GACGACCACGATAGACCGCAGAGTTGTTCGCATACGAACGGAAGCCAGCCTGCTCCCACCATGCACCGCTCTTGCAGAGAGCCATCTCACGATCAGAAAGATCGCTGAGAGAGATCATGGCAGAACGACGGACGCCACCGACGATGACGGCGTTTGCAATCGCGCAGCAGATGTCGTGGCACTCAAGAGCAGTGAGTCTGCGTCCCTGTGCATTGTAGAACACCTTGACGATGAACTTGAACAGATTGTCAAGAGGAGCAGGACCACTTGCACGACCACCAAAGGTCTTGAGTCTAGCACCTGCTGGACGAATGTTCGACAGATCCCACTTAACATGGCGACCTGCATACAGATGATCCATGATGAACTTGACTGCGTTGCCCCAACCTTCTTTCGAGTCCTCAACAACATAAGTGATGTTGAAAGCCTTTTCAATCTTGTTTGCAACCTGTGGGAGCTTGTCGGTATATTGATGCTCAACCGAATAACCAACACCGGTGCCATTCATGAGAACAACAAACAGTTCTGCAAATGAATCAAGACTATCGATTGGCAAGTACGAGCAGTTGTACAGGCAAGTGTTGTCGTGATCCAATGCAGGTCCAGCAGTCATCAGGCTGCGCATGGAGGGAAGAACCTCAAGATTGAGAATTGCTTCCTTTACATCCGGACGCTCTGCAAGCTGAGGAACCTTTGCGGTAAAGTACTTCCACCAGCGGCCAACGCATTCGTCCCAGGATTCGCGCCGATTGTAGTCCGGCATCCAGCGAGAATAGCGAGAGATAAAAATAAAAGATTGAAATGGTGATAAAATTTCTGGCATAATAAACTTTCTGGGTTGGTGAGTCTATTTAGTATATTTACCAACCAATAAAAGGTTCTGAATTGTGAATTTTATAGTACTCGCCCTTTTTTAGCATTTTTTTAATTAAAGATAATTCTTTTTTATTATATACAGTCACAAAATAAGGTTTTTTATCAGATCCGTACAGAACCAAATATTTGTATTTACGCATTATTTAAAACATCGATTAATTTTGAAACCATAGTATAATCTACGAACTGGTTATTGCCAACATACATTCCATCAGAATGTAATATATCAGCATTTTTAAAATTATTGAACATATTTACTTTTTTCAAATAAGGTTGATTAAAAAGATTACCTGCAATAAATGGGCGATTTTCTATTCCCATTTCTGTCAAATTTTGTTTAAGTTGTTTAGTATTATTTTTTCTTGTTATGATAGGCATTGCAAATGAGCTAATACCATTTGAATTAAAGTTAGTATAATACTTGTTTGGATCTAACTCTTTTATAAAAGAATTATAATTTTGATTTCTAATTTCAATATTTTTATCTAATTTTTTAAGTTGCATTAAACCTAAAAATGCATTTATTTCTGTATTTCTAAAATTAAACCCATCCGTCAGGAAAGTGAATCTGCGATCCAATAAATCAGAAACTTTGATTTCATCTTTTTTGGGGTGTTCTCTCAAAAATCCATGAGAACGATTTAAAAGCAATTGTGTATATAATTCTTCATTATTGGTACTAATCATACCACCTTCAATTGTGGTAATGTGGTGTCCATAATAAAATGAAAATGTTCCAGCTAATCCGATATTTCCAACTTTTTTTTCTTTAAAAGTAGCTCCGTGGGATTCACAGCAGTCTTCAATTAAAACAATGTTATTTTCATTACAGAGAGAAAGTAATTCATCGCTAGCACCGTTAAACCCCAATACATGTGTTAAAAAAATATACTTAGGTTTATTGGCTTTAATCAATTGTTTTAGAGAATCTAAATCAAAACCAAAATTTTGTAAATTGTTATCACATAATTGCAAAAACTGAGAACCCTTAAGTTGAATTGCTGGATTTGCATTTGTTGGCCATGTACATGCTTGTGAAATAAATCCACCTGGGCCGTATAGATCCATTACGGATTTTACCAAAATTAAATTAGCAGAGGATCCGGAGTTCACAAATACAGAATATTTACAACCTTGCCATGCCGACCATTCTTTTTCAAATTGATCGACCAAAGCACCTTGAGTATATTTATCATTTGTCAATATAAAATTTGACAAAGATTCTCTTTCAATTTGACTAATATTTTCTTTAGGCATTAAATTCCAAAACATTTTATATCCTCAGCTAAAAATTTTATACCATTTTCAAAAGTTGTAAAATTAAAATTTTTATTTACACTTTTATATTTTTCTATACTTACATCTTTTCTGTAAACACCATCAAGATGATTATTAAATTTTATATTTTTATGTATATTAAATTTATCCATTATAATTTGTGTCATTTTTAATATAGATAAATTTTCTGGATTGCTTATATTAAATCTACCGTAGATGTTGTTCTCCATAATATGATTTAATACATTATATATGTCATCAGCATATGTAAACTGCCTTAATGGATTTCCAGTTCCGTATAATTCAATCTCATCTGTAGTTGAATTTAGTAACTTGCTGATAAATGATGCTACAAAATGCGATTCTTTAGAAAAATAATGATCATAATAACCATACAGATTACTTAAATATAAAATTGTATAATTTTTATAACCATATTGTTTTTCAGCACTCCATAGTTGAATATCAGCAGCACGTTTTGAATATGCATATCCCAAATTTGTTTCTTCTGGAAGACCGTCATGCAGCATATTTTCTGTTAGTGGATATAAAGCGCTTTTTTTGGGATAAACACACGTACTACTTAAGTAAATTAAATTTACATTATTTTTGATACAATAATCGATGACAAAACTGTTTATCAACAAATTATGGTAATAAAATTCATACATACAAGAGGCATTTTTTAAAATACCTCCAACTTTATTTGCTGCATGAATTATAGTTGTTGGCTTGACTTTAAGAAAAAAATTATTTACCTCTTGTTGATTTGTTAAATCAACATCTTTAGAAGATATATATTCGGCATTAAAATTTAATTTTTTTAATGTTTTTCCTAAAAATCCACTCCCACCTGTAAAAATAATACTCATATAATTTATGATTTGGTTAAAGTTTGCCACGAAACCGGAAAAAGTGGAGCAATAAGTTGTCCGATTGCCTCGGCAAATTTTTGAATTTCCCACTGTGCGTGACTGTCGATTCTCAGGTTATAAACGCGGGCAAATGCGTAGAGAGAACCAGTCCACACAAATTCCGTATAAGTTCCTTGTGGC
>JBIICJ010000160.1:0-3173 GCA_044238965.1 Micavibrio sp.
TCTACTTTCCTTCAGATGGACCTGCGACTAACTACCAGACCAGTACATTCAATGTCCGTTACAAGACTGATGAAGCCCGACCGGGTTACCCTACTCTACCTTAAGGAGTTTGCACAATGGCAGTAGTCACAGGAAAATACGGGTATGCTGCAATACAGTTTCCCGGCGCAACAGAACCTACTTCATTTGATATTACGGATTGGACAGCCACTCCAACTATGGATTCCGTAGATACGACAAATACTAATGCAATTACTTTGTTGGGTACTTGGGAAGATACTGTACCTAGCATCTACAAGTCCGACTTTACCTTTAGTGGACCTGTAACTTACAATATGCTTGATGGCGGGTTTGGACCTAATTTTTCTGGTATCTATTGTAGAGTAGAATTAGGTTATATTATATATGTAGGAACTACACCTAATTATCGTGTAGTACATAATGATCAAGTATTGATTACCAGTATGAAACAAACTGTAAATGTCAAAGGTTTTTGGCAGTATGAAATGACTGGTACTAGCAGTGCTTACACCAACCTCTAAGGAGATATAGACCATGGCGTATTCAGTATCTTTTTCAGGAAGACAGGGTGCCATTACTTATGTAATTGGTACAACTACTATTGATCTTCCTATGACAGAATGGACCGCTACTAGAAGTACTGATGCCATTGATGGTACTAACTTTACTTCTAGGTATCCTAATGAAGGGGGACCTTTCAATCAATTTGGTACTGGAGAATTGTTTGAAACAGGTACTGCTGGAAGTGTAGCTTCTCAAGAAGTAGCACCCGGTTACAATAAAATTAGTATTGAAGCTAGGGGTTATCCTTCTTGCGAAACAGGAGTACCGGGAGGTTCCTCTGTAGTACCGCTTCCTGTTATTGGTCAACGGGTAGAATTTAGATTGTATCCTGTTGTAGGAAACGATGATATAGGTACTGTTGAAGAACAATACTATTGTCGTATCAACAGCGTTAATTACAGTCTGAATGTTCGTGGCGTATTGGAATACACGATTACAGCTGCTACCGCTGGACCTCCCCCATCGTTTGCTGCTGCTGCTTCACAACAAGCTATTGGTGCAGAACCTTTGACTTACTTGGAGCGAATGAAAAAGCGTAAACAAGAAGTCGTTAAAGAATGGAAGCCTGAACCTTCCCGAGTGGATAGGTTTGCTCCTCCTAAAACTCCAAAACCTGATCCAATTCCCCCTGCTCCAGTACCTCCTACACCACCTGAACCTGAACCAGAGGCTCCCTAATGTCTCTTTCTAAAGCTAGTGTACAATCCCAGATTAGCTGGACTCAGCAATCTTCAACCTCAGGCTTTGTCAAGACTCAACAGGGTCCTGACAAAGTTCTGAAGTCTACCCCAGTATCCATAGCATCTCTTAATGAGATCTATGTATACAAAGGAACGCTAGCAATTTCTGGTACATTGACTATTGACCTACGAGCAGTAACCAACCTGCTCAATGAATCAGTAGTGTTTACTGGTGTACAGAAACTGTTCTTGTCTACTTCAGCGGCTAACATTACAATGACTCCCGGAGCTTCCAACGGTCTGGTGTGGTTCTATACTGGAACTGCACCTGTACTGACTGTTAAAGCTGGTGGAGGCATTACATTGGATGATGGTGGGTTGACTGTGGTAGATGCTACCCACAAGACTCTTACCATTACCAACTTGTCTTCTACGCTGACCACTTACATTGAGCTTGCAATTATAGGAACAAGTCTCTAATGGCTGGAGCGTTAGCTACAGGTAATCGTTGTCGTCTGAGTTTGACTCAGCGACCTATTCCTCCATATCCCGGAGATGAGGTTAGTCTTGACCCACCTCCTGTATATGGAGGAGTAGCTGGAGGTCAAACTTACTTTGAATGGAGTATTAAAGTAAGTGGACAACCTATTGATCGTAGTAATGTATTCAGTACAGCTTCTCAATCCGCTTTAGGTATGGTGGATGGTACAGTAACTCTTAATGGGTATGTACCCCTAGAATTTTTAACAGGTATAAGAGTTAATGGTTACTATAACTTATTGATTGAACAACAATGGGTTAAAACTACAACAAGCGATATTGGTACAAAATGGTACTCGTTTCCATTTCTTGTTACTGATTTGGACATAGGTGCTAATGTCAAAAATGCTTGGCAAATGACTATCACAGGAAAAATTCAATACTCTTCAATGACTCCTGATCCTTTTGATGATGCAATGTATATTGAAAAAGATCCTGTTGGTTTAGGATATACACCTTTAACTGCGGATGCTGCTGAGTTCCCGTATAATATAGATGGTGGAATGGAAATTTCTGAAGAACTTCCTGAAGAACCGGATCCACCAGAAGAATTTTAATCATAGGTGAATCATGGCATCTCCAAATGTGGGACCCAATCTTGGGAATGCAGGTAGTCCTATTGAAGCTGAGATTGGCGGACAGAAGGTAAAGCTTCGCTATATTGATCAGCGTGTTAAAGCAGCGTTGGAACAAGCTCTTGCTACAAAAGCAAGAAACCTGCTTAAAGAAGACAAAGCGGAAATGTCTGATGAAGAGTACGCTGTTGCATACGGAGCGTATTCTGATCGCATTGTGGCAGGTCACTATGCGTTTAGTAATCGTATGTGTCAGAACTGGCTTCCGACTGTTGAAGGCTTATCTCATATCCTTCACATCTGTGGGAATATCCCACTTCAGAAAGCCGAAAGTATGATCATGGAATACCCCCTAGAAGTGGGTACTCTGATTAGGTTGGTTATGGAGAGCAGCTTCCCAAACCTGAACAGGGTGGAGACGGAGACCACCCAAAAGGAATCCGAGTAGCTGCTGATCCAGCGGAAATGCCTAATCCCGCTGCTGTATATGCGGTCCTGACGGATGAGCCACTTAATCTACGATTCCATGAAATTGCGGAACTTACTGATTATCAAATCTATAGTATCTATTTAAGGGAACGAGACAGTAAGGGTAACCCAAAACCTATACCTGCACCTGCTCCTATTTATAGAACTGTAAGAAATAAGATCAGAGAAAGAAACCAATTCATTGCTTCGTGTATTCAATCAGGGCAAACTCCTCAACAGGCTCTTAAACAGTGGGAAATAATTAACCATGTCAAGCGGAACTAATGTTGAAGTTAATGCCACTAGCATGACACCAAGCGCACCT
>JBIICJ010000045.1:0-12553 GCA_044238965.1 Micavibrio sp.
ATGGTGCGAAAACATAAATTAAACTTCTTTCAAAGATATATTTTTAGCTTTGCGTGTTTTTAACCACAACACACCCAATAGATCGGATAGACCTGCAAACGCACGATCCCAGAATCCATATTTCGACACGCCGGCTTCGCGAGAGCGATGGGACACATCAACCAATTCGATTGAACCATATTCACGTAAAAATAATGCAGGCAGATAGCGATGCATGTGATTAAAATAAGGTAGTGCTAAATAATCATTGCGGCGGAATAATTTTAAACTACATCCTGTATCACGCACGCCATCACGCAACACAAAGTTACGAATATAATTACCCGCGCGGGATGTAAATTTTTTCAATAAGCTATCGATACGTTTTTCACGTTGCCCCGCAATTAAACGCATCGGCGTTGATAAATTGCCATGACTCCATTTATGATAAAGAGCGGGAATATCAGCAGGATTATTTTGTCCATCGCCATCCATGGTTACTATCAATGTGTATGAGGCGTTACGAATACCTGTGCGCAGAGCCGCGCTTTGACCACTGCGTACATCGTGAGAAAATATTCGAATAAGAGGTAAGGCATCATTACGCATCGATTTTACAACCTCAATTGTATCATCGGTACTGGCATCATCAACCACAATAATTTCCGAGATTGGTGCGTGCGCGGCTGCTTCACGGATTTCGTTGATTAAGTTTGAGATATTTTCAGATTCATTTAAAACGGGAATAACAACAGAGATCATAATCAAATCCTTTTATTCGATAACATTAACATGATTGCGAATATGAACATCGCGCTGTGGATAAGGAAGTTCAATATTGTTTTCTTTAAAGCGATGCCAAATCGCGAATAAAATTTCATCCTGAATTGAATAATTAATTTTAGTAATATCGGCTACCCATACAAATAATTTAAAATTGATTGAGCTGTCGCCAAAATCACGTAAGAAACACTCAGGTTCAGGATCTTTTAAGGATAGTGGATGATTTACTGCTGATTCTAAAATAATTTTCTTGGCAAGTTCAAGATCGGATTTGTGCGAAACACCAATGGCCATCTCAACGCGGCCTTTTTTATTCGTAAATGTCCAATTTACCACGCGGCCCACGATAAAATCTTCGTTTGGTACCATGATATCACGGGCGTCAAATGTTTCAATTAATGTGTAACGCGCACCGTTTTTGCGCACGATTCCCAAAGTTCCATCGGCCATTTCAACCATGTCACCAATTTGCAATGAGCGCTCAAGAAGAAGGATAAGGCCGCTAACAAAGTTTGATGCAATTTTTTGCAAACCAAATCCAAGACCAATACCGACAGCACCACCCAAGACAGTAAGTGAGCTAAGGTCAATACCCAGTGTCCCCATCGTGAAGAAGAAGGCCACAATATAAAAAACAATCATAATAATTTTTTGAATAAGGGCGCGTGAGGAAGGGTGAAGACTTTCTACTTGTGATACTTTTTTATTGATCCACCGCATCAATAATGTAGTGAGCCAGAAAATTGTGGTAAGTACGATTAAAGTTTGAATGATGGCATATATACTAATTTGATATTTGCCAAAATGATATGTGAGAGCGGGGTGATCTAAAAAATCCTGAATGGGGAATAGCCATCCACTATAATCAGCGTACATTAATCCAATCAAAGAGATTAAAATAATTGGCTGTGTTATATATCTCCAAACTGATCGTGCTTTCGTGGAAGAAGATGTGCTGTGTATCGGCGATGTCATAAAACTGGTTTAGTCTATAAGGCCTGAAAAATCAAGACGATTTGCATTATTTCGCCTTTAAAATCTGGTCAAGCTCAGCTCTAATTTCAGCAGAATTCCATTTTGTATCACCCACATATTTTTTAACCATATTGAGGTTATGATCTAAAATGATTGTTTCAGGTAACATAATAGTTTGAAATATATCATAAGTAATTGCCTTATTTTTATCCCATGACCAAATGATATTGGTGTCATGCAGTTTTATCATCTGCTTTTTTAAAAATCGCAAAGCTGATTCAGAATCATTATCATTTGAAAAAGCCAGAATGACGATATCATTTGGATAATCACGTCCTAATTTTATTAATGATGGTAACTCAACCACGCAAGGCGCGCACCAACTTGCCCAAAAATGAATGATGACCAATTTTCCTTTGAAATTTTTTAATTCATATTTTTTATTGTTTAAAGATTTAAATGAAAAATTAGGTGCTATATTTGACATCTGTGTTGGATTTTTTTTTTCAATATCAATTTTTTGAGACGTGGGGTAATAAGAATAAAGCCCAAGACCAATGATAATGAATGCAGTCATAATAATGATATTACGGCGCATGCTGTTTCATTTCTTGTGAATTGTTCGCGCGTGACCATAGATAGCTAATAATGACTATCTCTCCAAAAGTGAACGTGGCCAGGCTAAACAATAATCCATCTGTAAAGCCGTATGAATGTAATCCAACGCCTAATAAATTAACGCCAATCCACGCCATAGCAACAATCACATTTGTAAAGGCAAGCAAAGCTAATAACGTTCTTTGTGAAAAATCTTTGCTTAATTGTGCATGCATAATCCACGTAAGCCATAAGACAATTAATAATGCTCCGTTTTCTTTTGGATCCCATCCCCAGAATCGTCCCCATGATTGATCTGCCCAAATACCACCTAAAATTGTACCAATTGATGTGAGCAATAGTGAGATTAAAGTCAATGTATGAAGTGATTTTAAACGATTACTAAAATTGGTTGATATTGTTAATTTTGATTTTTCCCACAACATAAAATGAGACAGCATGGCCACTAAAATACACCATGCATACCCAAGCGTAATACACAATACATGTGTGGCTAACCAAAACTGTGTATTTAAAACGGCAGACAACACAATCATACTATCTTGGCTTGATGGAATATTGAATGATAAAAGGCCAAGTATAATCGCGCTCATGCTGCCTAAGAAAACAAATATTATATCGCGGTTACGACGCTCACTAATGCATGCCAATAATGTCGCGATAAAGGAAACAAAAATAATTGACTCATATAAAGTGCCCACAGGGGGACGTTCTAGAATAATAATGCGGTATAACATGAAAATACCCTGAAAAACAGCACTTGAGACTAGTGCCGTTACAGATATATTGTACAACCACTTTAAATGTATACCTGTACCTGAGAGTAATAAAGAGGACAGGATAAAGCTAATAATTGCAAGACCAAATCCAATGTCAAAAGGATTGAATTGATTCATAAAATTTTCTAAATACATTTTGTATAAAGATATTTTATCATCCTTGGCATGTAAATTTTCTTTATAATTATTTATAGCTTGATCAAATTTATCTTGATTGAATTCCAAATAAGCCCGCGCCATATCTTTGAGATCAGCAATTAAAGGGGCTGTATCGGGCCCCGCATTTCCTGATTGGAAAATGGCCCACGGGGAATACCACTCACCCGTTTCATTATCAGTTTTATTATTTTTATGCCATTGAGACGGAATAATGCGCAAAATTTCATTTTTGGAAGCAGCATTTTGTAACAACTGAATTTGATAAGAAAATGTCACAATATTTAGTTCTTTTGGTGTGTATTGTGAAACATCATCTCCCTTACGCGCGATAATTTCTTTGGTTTTTGATAAAGCGATTTGCTCAATTTTTTTGAGTATTAAAAACGTATTCTCATCATTCTTTGGTAAACTAATAAATGATTTTAGCTCTTCAGGGATATTAATGTTTAAAGGTAATATTAGTGAAAAACTCCGCAATAATTGTGTGTAGGAAACAGCGTTTTTATGCAGGTCAATCAAATCATTTTCTGTCGCTGTACGTAACTTAGGATCTTTTTGTAAGATGATGTTCACATCATCTAATGTTCCATTCAACCCTGATGATATTTCAGTAAAGTTATAAAGAGGGCGTTTGCGTTCTTTTAAATTTAACTGATGGCGTAATGTTGGGTTTTCAATGCGAAATATCTCATCGCTAATTGCGGTATGTGGATCAAATAAAGTGGTTGTTAACCACTCTGTTGCTGATCTTTTATTATACGTTTCACGTCCATAAATTTGTTTCAATGTGACGCGTGCAAATGTATCAATCGGTTTGATACGCCCTTCATGTAAGATTGGTAAAGTGCCGAATGAGTCAGTGGCAAATGATGACGCATAAGAATGATTGCCACAATGCGCAAAGAAAAAAATAATGAAAACTGCGATGAAATGAATATATCTTGCCATTATGATGTCCATTCATCTCGTTTGCGGCGCGCACGCAAAATCATGTGCAGTACCAAGCCCACTGTCATAATAATGGTGGCGATATAAGGGAAAAACTGACCTTTATTTTGTACAACATTTAAAATTGTATAGGGAACATCACCCGATATATCAAAGGATGATTGATATAATGTATAGCCTTTGTAACGTAATGGTTCATTCATCTCAATCCGTGCTTCCCATGAATCTTTATCATCGATAACTTTCACATCAGATTGATAGGCTTTCGCCATATTCGTACCTGCATGTAATTTTTGTTCAAAAGATGTCAAATGAATATGAAATGGGAGTTCGCGAATTTCGCGTATAATTTCAAATTTATAAGTGGCGCCATCAATGGTGATAGAGGGTGGCTTGGGAAATTTATCGAATGTTAAATATTTTCCGTCTTGTTTATGATCAATGCCAGTTATTGTAAATTCAACACCTGTCATATTTTGTTCATGTTCGGTTAATGGGCGATCATCAACTAATTTCATTGATGACCCTGGGGCATGCCATCCCTTTATTTCATTCTCTCCACGTAATTCAACGCGGCAATGAAGGCAAAATTGATCAATGGTAACAGAGGCATTTGTAGTGGGAATTGAAATACGCTGCCCTTCGGCAATGGCTTCATGTGGTATTGAAAAAATATTTTGTCCGTCTTTGGTAATGCGGAATAATCGTTGATGGTAATCCTCAATGATATTTGACATCTCGCCCTGTTTGACGATTAAGAATCCTTCTTTTTGTGTAAATGCCGTAATGCCACCACCAACAATCAAAACCAGAACACCGAGATGAACCATGATCGTTCCTGATTTTTGCCATGACCATTCACTGAACATTAAAAATTTCATGAGCATGTTGACAAATAAAATTGTCATTAACGTAAACCCACCAGGAAATGGAATTGGCCCAATAAATGTTATAAAACTGGCAAAATAAAGATTAAGTGAGGCATAAAGACCAATATATTTTTGGGCAATCGTCCCAATGACTAACAAAAACATCAGAAGGGGTAGAGTCCAAAATAAGATATCAGTACGCGCAAGGCGCACCGCTATTTTTTTTGAAAATGTTTTGATTTTTGAAAGCATGATACATAGTATGTCTTAGGTGGTGGCGCCCTTGAATTCAAGGATAAAATAACGCATGGCCGTAGTCGTAAAAAAGGGCGGATAAACCGCCCTTTTCGTGAAATCTCTTGTTTTCAAAGATTATTTTGTGTTGCCACGTTCAAATGCTGGTTCAGCTGATTGAATCGGAGCTGGCTCAGGCATTGGAGCGGGCGCAGGTGCAGGAGCTGGCGCAGGAGCCACAGTGCTGGTTGAGCGTTCTGCTGAATATGGTGGTTGTGTGTCTACGTAACCTTCATCATCTGATGAAAACCAGCCGCAAGCAGCCAAAGAAGCGGTCGCACCCAAAAGGCACAAAGCTGTCATTACTTTTTTCATTGGGAAATCCTCTTAAAAATAGTGTTGTTTAAACAGGATCTATATATACATATATTTTTTACGCCTTCAATTGGGTAAATGAGGAAATATTGTTTACGTAATGTATGAAATATATCACTGCCCCTGTAATTTAGCAACGCGGGTAAAATAATCATCAATACTGGCTTTGAGGGCGCGTGCGATTTTGCGGCGATGCTCGGGGCTGTTTAATTGTTCGGCCTGCGCGGCATTTGTTAAATACCCCATCTCCACCAATGCAGACGGAATATCCAATGCCTTGAGAACGGCAAATCCAGCCGAACGATGAGGTGACCGAGCAAGTATATCCACATCATGATCATCTAAATTTCGTACGACCGTATTGGCCAAAAATTTTGATTGGTTCATGGTTTCGCGCGATGCCAAATCAATTAAAATCGATGTGACGTCATCTTCTTGATTATTTAAATTTACGCCCGCAATTAGATCAGACTTATTCTCGCGTTCGGCTAATTTCTCCGCTTCTTTGTCTGATGCTTTTTCTGACAATGTATAAACCGATGCGCCGCGCACATCAGAACGACCTATTGAATCCGCATGAAGTGATAAAAATAAATCACCATTGTGTTTGCGGGCGAACCTAACGCGATCACGCAGAGGAATAAATACATCAGTTGATCGGGTCATTTTGACTGTGTATTGACCTGAATCTTCCAACATTTTTTTCAGCTCTTTGCCTACGGCCAACACGATATTTTTCTCATATGTACCAATCACCGATACCGCACCTGAATCTGGACCACCATGGCCTGGATCAATAATAATCACGGGCTTACCTTTGATGCGTGGAGATGAATTGGTTGATGAATTTTTTGAATCATCATCCGTGGCTTCGGTCTTTGGCTCTTGAGATGGCGGTATATTTTTTAATGTTCCAAGTGTCTGTGTTTTCGAATCGGATACAGAATCTGACTTCACAAAATCAATCACAATACGATTGGGTTGCGTGTTGTCCTTTGGCAAGGCAAAGGCAGATTGAATCGAAATATCATGTGATGTTTGTAACACTAACCGCGCCATATTTTTTCCGACGGGGCCATGGCGCATATCGGTCACCAATGATGATGTGGGGCGGTTCACATCCTTGGCATTGAATGTAAATCGCGGCATGTCCACCACCAATCGCGATGGCGATGACATGGTAAAGGCACGAAATTCAATTTTATCCGATAATTCGATGACAACACGTTGTTTGTCAGGGTGTGATCCAAATCGTACGCCATTAATGCTCAGGGCGTAAGCAGAATTTTGCCACGCACAAAGAACAGCGAAGGTTAAGACTAGGAATAAAAAATAAGGACGAATAGAAAGAAGGCGCATGGATGGTTCGGTTAGACTGGTTAGATAATCTATGATTAAGAATAAAAGACATCCTTGAGTTCGTCAAACGGCACAAAAGTTTCGAAGTAGTCATAATATTAATTACGACAAATAAACCATTCTGGACAGGGACAGGGAAAGGTCATATAAGTAATAAGTACGGTCAACGTGGTTTTAGCAATAATACTATTTTCGGATGGAAGGTTTCGCTAGCCGCGCTGTAAAAAGGAGTTTCGAGTAAAACCTGCTTAAAGTTACGGGTGTCGAGGCTAAAGTTGGATAATATTTAAGGGCGCATCAGGCGCGGCACATTCTTTTTACCGTACAAAGATATATCCGCGCATACGCCCTGCAGTGCAGGAGTTTTTGTCATGGCAAAACGTATGCTAATTGACGCCACCCACAGCGAAGAAACACGCGTGGCGGTGATTGACGGTAATCGTCTGGTTGAATTTGATTACGAAAGCAAAGTTCGCAAACAATTAAAAGGTAGCATTTTCTTAGCAAAGGTCACACGCGTTGAACCTTCGCTTCAGGCTGCCTTTGTTAATTTCGGTGGTAACCGTCATGGGTTTTTACCATTCGCCGAAATCCACCCCGATTATTTCCGCATTCCGATTGCTGACCGTGAGGCCTTAATCGCCGAACAAAAAGCCATGTTGGAACGTCTGGCGGCCGAAGAAGAAGCCGCTATTGCTGCCGAAGAGGCCGCCTTGGCCGCGATGGAACAAGCCAAAGCCGCGACAGATTCGCCGTTTGTGGTATCGGATGACGAATCACAAGATGCCGTAAATTCAGATGATATTATCATTAATGAGTCAGGCGGAAGCGTTGAAACGATTGATCAAGAATTCGTTGAACCTGTTTTACTAAACCAAGATCAAGAATTTTCATCCGATGAAGATGAGGATGATGATTCTGACGACGAAGATGACTCAGATGATGAAGACAGCGAGGATGATTCCGAAGAATTAACTGAACAACAAGACCACCACCATGGTGACCATTGTGATCACCATCATGATCAATCATCACAAGATGACCCAGATCAATCAGAACAAAATGGTGAAAATTCAGAAACAGAAAATGGTGACGAAGAGCAACAACCATCGGCTGTTTGGATTTATCGCGGTGTAACATCTTATGATGAATCAACAGGAAAATTTGAAGCCACCGAAGATGGTGAAATTAAGCATTTCACAGCAGAAACCGCCGCAAAATTAAAAGCATTATGTGAGGCCTATGCCGATATCGTGCGTATTCGCACCGATGTGCAAACCGCCGAAGATGGTACTGAAACCACTATCGTTTGGTTGGCTTACAAAGCTGATAACCAAGCCATGTTAGAGCAAGAAGGCGATGGTCGTCGTGGTCGTGGTCGTTATGGTCGTCGTTACCGCGGTCGTGGTCGTGGTCGTAATGGCCGTGATCGTGATCAGGGCACGCAAGCATCCGAACAAAATACAGGCGAAGATAACGCGCAGGCGGGTGATGAATCAGCTCCGCGTGAAGCCAATAACAATAATAACAATAATCGCGGCAGCAAAGGTCGTCGTGATGGCAGAGGTGATGGTCGCCGCGATGGTCGTGGCGGCGGTCGTGGTCGTCAACCATTCCGTTCGCGCCGTGTTGAAATGTTGGGTGGCGATACTGCTGATGGTGATCAACCATTCCGTTTCAATTTACGCCGTAATTACAAAATTCAAGAAGTCATCAAACGCGGTCAAATTATGTTGATCCAAGTTCAAAAAGAAGAACGTGGTAATAAGGGCGCAGCGGTAACAACTTATCTCTCATTGCCAGGTCGTTTTTCGGTATTGATGCCGAATTCACCACGTGGCGGGGGCGTCAGCCGTAAGATCGCCAGCTTTGCCGAACGCAAACGCATGCGTGAAATTTTATCGGAATTAAATGTCCCCGAAGGTATGTCCGTTATTCTGCGCACCGCGGGTACATCACGCGAAAAAGATGAAATTAAACGTGATCTCGATTATTTAATGCGCATGTGGGATAAAACCCGTGAACTCACTTTGGAATCATCAGCACCGTCAATGATTTACGAAGAAAGTTCATTAGTGAAACGCGCCGTCCGCGATATTCACACATCCGACATCGAAGAAATTTTGGTCGCGGGCGCGCAAGCCTATACCGAATCCAAAAACTTTATGGATATGTTGATGCCGACCCATGTGGATCGCGTCAAACATTATGATGATGAAAAAATTCCTTTGTTCCATCGTTATCAAGTTGAAAATCAAATCGCTGAAATTGGCGAACCTGTGGTGCAACTGCGCTCAGGTGGATATTTGGTTATCAATCCAACCGAAGCATTAGTATCGGTTGATGTGAACTCTGGTCGCGCGACCAAAGAACGTCATATCGAAGAAACAGCTTTAAAAACTAACCTCGAAGCTGCCGATGAAGTTGCGCGTCAATTACGCCTTCGCGATTTAGGCGGTTTGGTTGTCATCGATTTTATCGATATGGAAGATTACCGTAACAATGCCAAGGTGGAGCGCCGTCTGCGCGAAGCCTTATCATCAGACCGCGCGCGCATTCAAGTCGGACGTATTTCATCCTTTGGCTTGCTCGAATTATCACGTCAACGTTTAAACCCATCATTGACCGAAGCACAATTTGAAAAATGCCCGCATTGTTTGGGCGTTGGTAATATTCGTTCGGTTGACTCGGCGTCTATTCTTGCACTTCGCGCTTTGGAAGAAGAAGGTATTCGTTCACGCGCAGGTCAAGTTTATTTAAGTGTACCAAGCGCAGTTGCTCTTTACATTCTCAATAATATGCGTGATCGTTTAGTGGATATTGAACGTCGCTATGGCTTCCGCGTCTTTGTTCGTGCGGATGACTCACTGGCGCGAACAGGTGTCAATCTTGAGGCTGTGAAGGCCGAGATCGATATTGATGTCAATGATTCTGATGATGATCGTGGCGATGATGCTTATATGGACGCGGGTGAAAACCAACAACAACCACAGCGTCAAAATCGTGATCGCGGTGAACGGAATGATCGCCAAGACCGCAATAATAATCGCCGTGGTGGACGCGGACGTAATGATCGCCAAGATCGTAATGACCGTGGCAATCGTGGTGGACAAGATGATCATGAAACAAATAATGTTGAGGAATTGCAACAACCTCAACACGTCGCTGAACCCAAACCTGCGGTAGAAAAATCTCAAGCGCCATCATCTGGTTTCCGTGCGAAACGTTTTTCATCACGAAAAGCAACCGATACCGTAACGCAGACTGCGCCTGTACCGCAGACGGCGAATGACTCTGAACCACAACAATCACCACCTGCTCACACAAGTTCGGCTTCCGAAGATAGTGAAGGAGCCCGAAAAAAAGGGTGGTGGAATCGTCTGATTGATTAAGATCATGAAGCGGTTTCTTGTTTTCTTTTTTGCAATATCCATTTTTATTGGTGGTTTACCCATCAATGGCTATGGCGCGGAACCTTCAAAGCTTGATCGGCATACGGAACAATTTTTGCAAACCATGGATGAACAGCAAAAAAAACAATTTGCTGATATCAAAATGGGGCATGGTGTTGTACGTGCAGTGGAATACACAAATAAATCAATTGATAGAGCCATAAAGTCATGTGGAAAAAATAACCCATCACTTAAGCCTGAATTAATATCCGTTCACAAAAGCTGGAAAGCAAATTTATTGCCAACTTTACGCAAAGGCGAAGACCGCGTTGATCAAATGATCAAACGTCAACGTATTGCAAAACCTTTAGTCATACGTTCCTACCTAAAGGAATATGATATGGCAGCGGTCGCAAAAAATAAAAAAATAAAAGAAGTGCCGATTACTTCGGTAGAAGAATGTCGCGGCTTAATGGGTAAAATGAAATCAGTTGAAAATGAATTGATGTCTCTTATTACCGACACTTTGAAACTTAACCAAGAATTTTAATCATGCGCATAGTGCAAATTATGGCAGGTGCAGACAGGGGCGGGGCAGAAACTGCCTTTGTTGATATGTGTATTGCTATGAAGGCGCGTGGCGTTACCCAGCATATTATTACGCGCGCCAATGATTTGCGTGTGCCGCGCCTGCGTGATGCGGGGCTGCCTGTCACAACATTGCCCCTGGGCGGCGCGATTGATATTTATTCTCCCTATAAAATCAAACAAATTATCAAAGATTTTAAACCCAACATTGTGCAAACATGGATGGCGCGCGCGGCGTGGAAAACGCCCGCATCGGATAAAAAGACATATTTAAACGTGGCGCGTTTGGGCGGGTATTATGATTTAAAATATTTCAAAACATCTGATTATTTTGTGACCATCACGCCACTTATTCGTGACTATTTAATTGAACATGGTATTGAGCCATCGCGCGTACAGCATATTAATAATTTTGCCGAAACGGAAACTGTGTCTGCGCTCATTTCGCGTGCGGCATTAAACACGCCCGATGATGCGTTTGTGTGTTTAGCATTATCACGTTATCACTACGCAAAGGCATTGGATACATTGATAAAATCAATTGTAACATTACCGAATGTGCATTTATGGCTCGCGGGTGAAGGGCCTGATCGTACATTATTGGAACAGCTTACGCGTGATTTAAATCTTGAATCCCGCGTGCATTTTTTAGGCTGGCGTTCCGATCGTGCGGCGTTATTACGTGCATCAAATGCTTGCGTATTCCCATCACGTCACGAACCATTTGGTACTGTGTTTGTGCAGGCATGGGCACAAAAAACACCCGTGATATGTTCCACCGCCGATGGTCCGCGCCAATTTGTCCGTCACGGCATTGATGGATTATTATTCCCGATTGATGATGTGGATGCATTAACAAATTCAATTGCGCAGTTACAATCTGATCAAAGTTTTACGCAGGAATTGGTACAAAACGGGTTTGCACGATACGAAAACGAATTCACCGCCCACCAATGTGTGGACCAATATTTAAAATATTATGATGATATTTTGCGGCGCGAATCAATCATCCGATAAAAAATCATAATCATGAGTGTGAGCAATATCACCGCGCCCAATTGATGCGTGGCGGCAATATGAATTGATGCTTTGTTTAATGCACTGTCTGTTCCCATCGCCAATAATGTTTTAATGCCCAATGTGACTTGAACAATAATCCACGCACCCAATATCGCAAAATGTTTGCGATCAAATGATAATCCGTGCGCGGCAAATGAAAGAACGACTAAGGCTGTCGCCATGGCAAGCCATCGATGGGTAAATTGCACAGTTGCATGATTTTCGAAAAAATTAATCCATGCAGGTGTCATTGATAATAATTCAGGCGGCACAATGGTTTTACCCATTAATGGAAATTCATTATACATCATGCCTGCATCCAAACCTGCAACAAATGCGCCCCAGACAATGGTGGCAACCACAAAGATAAATGTAATGATGCCATGGGTTAATAATGAATTGCTGGCGCGAACGGTATAATGCAATGGACGCGCCT
>JBIICJ010000046.1:0-12338 GCA_044238965.1 Micavibrio sp.
GCTGATGGTGCCTTGGCACGTATTGGTGATATTTTGCAACGTATGAAATCACTAGCAACACAATCGAACTCTGGTGCGGTTGATGCGACAGCTCGTGGCTTTATCAACACAGAATATCAACAATTACTACAGGAGGTTAACTCTACTGTAACAGCAACAACCTTTAATGGTACAGCGTTAATCGACGGTACATTCAACCAAAACTTCCAGGTTGGTATCGCGGCAACATCTACAATCGCAACGAACTTATCAGCAGTAAATGCGAACGCCGTCAACTTGGGTTTGACAGCAGGTAACGGATCGAACGCGAACGCTGTAGGGACTGTGGCCTTGGCTGTAGCAACCTCTGGTGAATTAGATACTGCTATCAACAACATCTCAACACACCGTTCAACAATTGGTGCGTTACTATCCCGTTTCGAATATCGTGGTGACGTGGTTGAAACCCAAACTGATAATCTTGATGCAGCTCGTTCTGCCATCATGGATGTTGATTTGGCAGCAGAACAAACCAAACTAACCAGTTACCGAGTGTTGACTGAATCCTCGATTGCGGCTCTTGCCCAGGCGAACCAGATGAAGTCTTCCTTGTTGTCACTCGTTAGATAATAGGCGTTAGATAATTAAATTTCATAATAATAAAAGTTTCTTAAAGACCGCTGAAAAGCGGTCTTTTTCGTTTTATCTGCGATTTGGCATTTTTCTTGCAAATCAAATCTCAAGATAATGAGTTCTTCCACAAAATTTAGAAAGAGAGATATAACATGCCAGTAATCGCAACCAACACAGCGGCAAATTCTGCCCTTATCTATTTAAATAATAACTCACGCGCCCAAGACAAATCATTGGCGAAATTGTCCAGTGGTTCACGAATTGTGCGTGCATCTGATGACGCGGCTGGTTTGGCTGTGGCGGCACGGTTACAGGCGAACGTGACAACATTGCGTCAGGCAGCCACAAACGGTGTACAAGCGCGTTCATTACTTCAAACTGCTGATGGTGCGCTGGCACGTATCGGTGACATGTTACAACGTATGAAATCATTGGCTGCACAATCGAACTCTGGTGCGGTTGATGCGACAGCTCGTGGCTTTATCAACACAGAATATCAACAATTATTGGCGGAGATCACCTCAACTGTAACGGCGACTACGTTTAATGGTACAACATTGATTGATGGTACATTTAACCAAAACTTCCAGATGGGTATTTCTGCTACGGCAACAATTGCCGTGAACTTAAGTACCATTAACGTAAACGTTGTAAACTTAGGTTTGACCGCAGCCAACGGCTCGAACGCGAACGCTGTGGGCACTGTAGCCTTGGCTGTGGCGACATCGGGTGAATTGGATACGGCAATTAACAACATATCAACACACCGTGCGACGGTTGGTGCGTTACTATCACGTTTTGAATATCGTGGTGATGTGGTTGATACGCAGACTGATAACCTTGATGCGGCTCGTTCAGCCATCATGGATGTTGATTTGGCAGCAGAACAAACGAACCTCACCAGTAAGCGGGTTTTAACTGAATCGTCGATTGCATCCTTGGCACAGGCCAACCAGATGAAACAATCATTATTATCACTCGTCAGACAGTAAATTTAAAATAGATAAATATTCAAAAGGGGCTGATGAAGCCCCTTTTTTATTATAAAAGACCGATTTTAATATGGTTATCAAGAGGGTGAACTGATGTATCTCCCTTATGCTTGAACCATGTTTTATACATACCCGCAAAGGTTTGAGGGTATTTTTTTTCAATTTCATCCCAATGATCCCAATTTAGCATCTGGGTATCATCAGGAAATGCCTCTAAGTAATATTTTCTGACATCACTTTCAACCATAACGTGATGTAATTCTAATCCGTGACGCTCAATCATGTCGCGAATTTTAGGGAAAGTATAGCGATGCTCTTGCACATGAAATAAAAGATCGGTGCATTCTGATAGACTGAAAAAATCAGAGGTTGAAGTACATAGGCGGCGTGGATCTTCTTCAGGAAGTGCCATGATATCTTTGCGAAATTCACGGATATCATCTTCGCTTTTTGTATATCCTTTTTGCGCAATATACTCTGATGCAGGATTGAGAATAATATCGCGGGCATATTGGCTATATAATGAAATACTCATACGGCCTCCTGGTTTTAAAATACTGACCAGTGGCGCCAATCCTTTTTCAGGTTCTTTTAAGTGATGCAAAACACCTGATGATGTAATCACATCAAATGTTTTGTTGAGATCGGCTACTTTCATCAAATCGCCATGTCGGAAATCAATATTTGTAATGCCAAATTCTTCTGCCATACGTTTGCCATACGCCATTGACGCAATTGATAAATCAATTGCTGTAATTTTCAGGCGCGGTGCAGATGAAACATATTGTATTGGCTCATGTCCTGTACCGCATCCTGCAACCAGCAATTCCAAATTTTCACCTTTGCGCAGCATATCTTCGGTATGACTTAACTTACCAACGGTTCTCCATCGTGGGTATGGGCGACCTTCATACATTTCGCGCACGGCTTTTGATGTTTCATCGCTAATATTGGTAAATCCTGGAATGGTTTTGCCAATGTCTCTTTCACGAAGCGGGTCTTTGACTTGAGCCTTTAACAGAGAGCGAATCTCATAAAGCTGCTTTTTCGAAAATTTGAGATTCTGAATATCATCACTGACATCAAGAAGTGCTTTATATGATGAAATTAGGCAAAGCCTCGCAACCTGCTCATCACTTAACTCACCCCCTCCAATCCAACTTAATACATCAGCTTCCAAAGATTTAAGAGCGTCTTTTTCGATGCTATCTTGATAAAATACAAATTCATTAAACCATGATAACGTACCAAGGACGCTGAGGAAGGGAACAAGATCCCATGCATATTGTTTATAAAAATCCCAATTTAATAAAATATCACGGCGCAGATGTTGTAATGATTTTTCGATCCCCATATCAACTAAATGAACGCGCTCTAATCCTAATATCAGAAATTCATTTTGCAGGCATGGCAAGACATCAATATCGCGTGAGTGATCAGGATCTTCAAAGCGGCGCAATGGTTCAAAATCTGGATTTGTCCACAACAGTGATGCCCAAGGACGAGATAAAAGGCGATGCGCCAAACGTTCCGTTTTTAGGCATATTAAAACAATTTTATGTGCGTTCTCAGAAAAATCAGTATGTCTATAAAACTGGTAACAATGCACTAAGGATGATTTTATATTAATATTATTGGGATCTTTGAAAATAGATTCGGCAAAGATATCCAACGCGCTGGTACGATCACCCATTTGGTACAAAGATGTCGCCATAAAAATTTTCATTTCATCATCACCACCTTTAAGCTTTATGACTTCATTGGCATAAAGGGCGGCTTTCGAAAATTTATCTTGATAGTAATAATGATGGGCAATTTTTTTTGCGAGAACATGGTTGTTTTTATGAATGTCATAAGCTTTTTCCAGCCATGCTGATCCTTCAATTATATTTTTTTGTTTAAGAAGAATATTGCCCATAGTTTCAAGCGCATCATCATTTTGCGTATTTAGCTGCAGCGCCATTGTGGTTGCATCTTTGGCCTCATCGAGGCGGTCTTGTTGAAACCAAATTTTACCCAACAAACCCCAATAATGTGAATTGGTTTGTTCGGCAGCAATGGCCTCGGCGATATTTGCCTCAGCATCTGCAAATTTTTGATTTGAAAGAGATTTTTCGGCTTTTTGGAAGAAACGTTGAGCCGCAGAGGGGGATGAAGTTTGTGTCATAGCGAAGAGTTTAACAAAAAAATCAAATCGATAAAGGGTTTATTAACCATTCCTGTGGGATACTGGAAAGATGGACAAAGTGCTCTCGTACTATGTCCATATTCCCAAGGACGGGAATTTTAACATAATGGTCAACATCTCTAGGAAGGAGACACACCATGCCAGTAATCGCAACCAACACGGCTGCCAACTCAGCCCTTATTTACCTCAATAGTAACTCACGTGCACAAGACAAATCATTGGCGAAATTGTCCAGTGGTTCACGAATTGTGCGTGCATCTGATGACGCGGCAGGTTTAGCTGTTGCTTCACGTTTGCAAGCGAACGTGACAACATTGCGTCAATCAGCAACGAACGGCATTCAAGCGCGTTCATTGCTACAAACAGCTGATGGTGCCTTGGCACGTATTGGTGATATTTTGCAACGTATGAAATCACTAGCAACACAATCGAACTCTGGTGCGGTTGATGCGACAGCTCGTGGCTTTATCAACACAGAATATCAACAATTATTGACTGAGATTACCGATACTGTAACAGCAACAACCTTTAACGGTACAGCGTTGATCGACGGTACATTCAACCAAAACTTCCAGGTTGGTATCGCGGCAACATCTGTCATTGCAACCAACTTAACTACAGTAAACGCGACTGCTGCAACTTTGACCATTAACGGTACAACTGTTGCAACTGCAGCCAACGCCGTTACCGCATCTGGCGCTCTTGATACTGCTATTAACAGTATCTCGACCTCACGTGCGACTATCGGTGCGTTCCTATCACGTTTCGAATATCGTGGTGACGTGGTTGAAACCCAAACTGATAATCTTGATGCAGCTCGTTCTGCCATCATGGATGTTGATTTGGCAGCTGAACAAACCAGACTAACCAGTTTCCGAGTGTTGACTGAATCGTCGATTGCGGCTCTTGCCCAGGCGAACCAGATGAAGTCTTCCTTGTTGTCACTCGTTAGATAATATCACCAGCGAATAGACATAAAGTTTTAGTGGGGAGGCTGGCATCAAAATTGCAAGCCTCCCTCACTGCTTGTAAATACTCTGAATAAGGAAAATAAACGATTTTAACGAAAACGTTAAAAATTTGGGATAGGATTATATCATGGTTAGTAGCACAAATTCAGTATCAACACAGGGAAGCCGGACATTTTTATCTGGTGGTGCGTCCAAAATCGATACTGCGGCGTTAATCGATGCGGCCTATAAGCAACGAATTGCCGAAGCTGATAAAATTGACATTCGTGTGCAACGAAATGTTAGCAAGCAAACGAGTTTTAATGAACTTCAAACGCTTTCTAGAAATTTACAAACATCACTAACGTCTCTACGAAAATCATATGGCGCTGTTACATCAGAAACATCACGCTTTGCATTAAAGGCGGGAACATTATCAACCGCGGCATCAGGTGTTGATGTAAATAATTTGGTTAGTGTCAGCATTTCAAACTCAGCCGTAGCCAGTGATAATACTATTCGCGTGACGCGCCTTGCCAAAGAACAAATCGTTCAAGGTGCAGCTTACGCAGATCCGAGCGTAGCCTTAGGGCAAACGGGCGGCTTTTCGATCGGGCTTTCAGGTGGTGTAACAGCAAATATTAGCGTAACCGCTGGCATGAGCCTCAATGATTTGGCCGCGACAATTAACGCACAATCAGGAACAACAAAGGTTGCCGCATCAGTTGAATTAATTGCTCCGGGTCAGAGCCGTTTAGTATTACGCGGTTTGGAAACCAACAAAGAAATTATAACTGCGCCCATATCGGGAACGGATGTTTTGCAAAGCGTTGGCGTTAAGAATGCATCAAATGCCTTTGTCAACGTAGTTCAACCGTTTGAATCAGCGCAAGTTACCGTTAATAATATTACCTATACACGTGATTCAAATAAAATAACGGATATCTTACCTGGTGTTGAATTGAATTTAAAAAATATTTCAACCGCTGACATACGATTACAAATTGGTAATGATACATCCGCAGTCAAGGATGCAATTCTAGATTTTGTTGAAAATTATAATTTACTTCGTGATTTTGTTATTGAACAGAGCACAGTCGCCTCTGATGGAACTGTTTCTGAAGATGCAGTTTTGTACAAAGATACAATTTTGTCATCGTTAAATCAAACAATTCAATCATTGATGGGACGAAGCTATGGTTTGGGCGGAACGAACTTATCATCTTTACGGGAAATGGGTTTAACTTTAGATAAAACAAACCGTCTAGTAGCCGATGAAGTAAAATTAGATGATGTGATTTCAAATAAATTTGATCAATTAAGATCTGTATTCGAAACACGATTTACATCAACAAATTCACAATTCACAATTTTATCCAATACATCAAGCGTTAATGCAGCAAATATTGTATTTGATATCACTCATGATGGAACAAATGTAACGGGCGTTAGTGCGAATGGTGATAATACTTTATTCGATATTTCGGGTGGTTCAATTACGGGTAAAGTTGGAAGTATTTATGAAGGTTTAAGATTTGCCTATGTAGGAACAACAAACGCTACATTAACATTCGATATGACACAAGGTTTCGCTGACTTATCTGCGAATGCTCTTGATAAATTTACGAACTCGGTTAGTGGTATTATTAAATCGCAGACAGAGGCATTGGATCGTGAAAACACAAATTTTAATGCGCGCGCCGATCGTGTTCGTGAACGTGCGGAAGATTTTCGTGACCGCTTGATTGAACGTTATGGTCGTTTTGAGGCGCTTATAAATAGAAATGAAACGGTATTGGCACAAATTCGTGCTATCTTAAACGTTAACAGAAATAACAACTAAATAGTGAGATACATACATGGTTAATCCATATAACAAAGCGTCGAAAGCCTATCAAAAAAATAATGATGAAATACTGACGCCATTACAAATTGTTGTGGAATTATACAAGGGCATGATACGTAATGTACGCGAAGCCAAAATATGTTGGCAACAAGGCCGCTTGGATGTCATGACTGATTATATTATTAAAACCTTTAATATTATTGAAGCATTACAGGCTAATTTGGATATCGTTAATGGTGGAGAAGACGCTCAATTTTTAAATCGTTTTTATAATGTTATTTTCTCATCATTGACTATGGCCACAGCCAAAGTTGAGCCTGAAAAAGAATTTAATGATATCATCGCCTATATTCAACAGGTGCATGATCGTTGGTATAATATGGCATATCCACATCGCGTAGCTGTCGGTAGTGAACTGCCTGTTGGGACGGCGCAAATGGCGGCGCAGCAGGCACAGGTCTCGGCCTCACCAGCAGAATAAATTTTATAGATATCTTATACAAAGTCGGCAAATTTTGCCGACTTTTTTATTAGGCGTTATTTATCAGATTTCATGAAATTGGTACGGTGCTTGCAAAGCTACTGGGGAAGAGGTTTCTCATGGCTGTTAGAATTGAACGTCGTACCCATTCCCGCCGTAATCGTGATCTGATCAAAGATTACAAAGACGCAACTGACGAACAACTAATGACATTGGCACAGCATGCCGATGGCATTGCTTTTGATACATTAATGTCACGTCATACGGGCCTTGTGTGGAAATTAGTCCAGCAATATATGGGTAGTTTAAAAGACGTTGATGATGTGTACCAAGATATTTGCCTGACTGTATGGCAGAAAAAAGATAGCTGGAAACCAGATATTGCCCGCTTTTCAACATGGTTATATCGTATTGTCGCTAACCGATGTATTGATTTGCTACGTGCGCGTAAACACCAAACAAGTGATGAAAAAGTTTTGTATGATTTGGAATCGCATGCGCCAAAAGCTGATGATGTGATGTTAAATAAACAAATCGCCTCGACATTAAAAGATTGCCTAAATATTTTGCCTGATCAACAACGCCGCGCATTAATGTTGCTATATTACGAAGATCAAACGATTGATGATATTTGCGATGAAATGATTTTGTCTGAAGATGCGGTGCGATCATTACTCAAACGCGGCAAACAAAAATTGCGCCAATTAATGCCTGCGCCCGAACAAGTGGCATGGGCGTAACCGCTTTATTCCTTTGAAATAATCAATCTATTTTTGCCCTTTGACCATGTGATCAGGCAATTTGCCAATGTGGCTTTGCTGGTAAGTTTTTGTGACATCATGGCGATAATGTCTTCGATCCGCTCCAACGGCGCAGGATAGGCACGAGTGGGGTATAAAGTGTGAATTGATTTTTGAATAATTCTGATTTTAATTTCATCGGGTGCGATCGCAATATCCTGCCAAACAAATTCAATATAGTTTTTTGTTTGTTTGATTACATTTTTTGTAAAAATTTGATCTGTATAAAATTGCAATGCATTTTTAGCGCGGGTACAACGCACGCCAAATAAACGCAAACGATCATTGGTTAATCCTTCGGCACTTAAAATGCCTTTTGATTGACGCAACCGAACACGGGCAAATTTATTGGCATTATTTGATGGGTCTTCAATCCAATTTAATTTGTGCCGACGGCAATACGAAATTAAATCATCATGCGTTGTGGTTAATAATGGCCTTATAAAAGTAAGGTTTTTATCATAGGCCTGCGTAAGTTGCATCGCCGATAACCCATCAATACCGCTTGATTTCGCAAGGCGAAATAAAATTGTTTCTGCCTGATCATCGCCATGATGCGCGATAAATAAATATTTGATATTTTGTTTTTTGCAATAAGCACTGAGTAATTTATACCGCGCCTCGCGTGCTTGCTCTTGAATTTTTTTGCTAATCGCGCCCGTATGCTTCCATTTTAAAATTGAAAATTTATGATGCGGAATATCGGCAACCCATGATTTAATTTGTTTAGCCTCACGCGCAGATTCGGTGCGCAATCCATGATCAACATGAAGAATATGCAGTTTGATTTTATGTTGTGTACACCATTCAGATAAAATATGTGTGAGCGCCATACTATCCCCACCGCCGGATAGCGCCACTGCAATATCAGTTTCAGATGAGAAACCGCGAAGCGATGTGGCGATATCTGTGAGGGATAATGCCATTATTTACAGGCCAATTTTGCCATTTCCGCATCGGCTCTGCGCAATATTGCGGTTTGCCCAACGGCATATTCTTTTTTCAATTGTTTGAATGTCACACAAGCTTCTTTGGTTTTGCCATTTTGTCCAAGTGACATACCCATTTTGAGCAAACTGTCGGCGGCTTTGGGGCCTTTGGGATATTTTTTATAGCTTTCGGCAAAAACGCGTGTGGCTTGGTCATATTTTGCTTGCGCATAAAATGTTTCGCCCATCCAATAAACCGCATTGGCGCGCAAAGGATGTTCAGGGAATTTTTTCAAAAAAGATTCAAATTTCCCCTGAGCACTTGCCGCATTACCCGCTTTTAAATCAGCATAAGCCTCTTCATACATGCTGGCGGCATCTTGTGATTTATCGGGTGTGATGGGCGTACCGTTTGGCGCTTTGGTAATAGTGCCTAATTTTTGTTGGGTCGGCGAATCCGCCGATGCCGCACCATCCAAATCTTTGGTATCATCGGGTGATAATGTTGATGAATCTGTATCGCTGGTGGGTGTTGTGGCCGATGTATCAACGGTTGGCGTTACCGTATCCGCTACGGCAGGTTTGGGCGCGCCTTTGATTTCATTCAAACGCGCATCAATATCCGTTTGTGATTTTTCAAGATTGGTTTTGAGCTGTGAATTCTCAAATGATAATTGTTCAATCTTACCTGTCAATTCACGGATCTGACGTTCCATATTGGAAATACGTTGTTCGAGAAGCGATTGATAAGATGGGCTCATTGAGGCGGGTGATGAAGATGTTGCATCTTCCGATACAATTTTTTTCTTTGGCGCATCATATCCATCAAATACTTGACGATCAGGGTTTGATACAGAATCATCAATGATGCTATCTGAATCGGCATTGCGATTAAATGTATCTGCCGATTGCGCAGACGCGGTTGATGTGACAATCAATGATCCGAAAACAACAACGCAGACCGTAAGAATTACGATCTGCGCGTTTCGGATCCACATAATGTTAGATCCCATATTTATAAATCCTTCTAAAGATTAGTTAACAACTGAAATACCACGACGGTTTTGTGCCCAACCCTCTGGGTTTGACTCGGTCACCGCTGGGCGTTCTTTGCCGTATGAAACAGTATTTAAACGTGAACCATCAATGCCTTGTGACATTAAATAGCTACGGATCGCGTTTGCACGACGCTCACCCAATGCAAGGTTATATTCACGTGTACCGCGTTCATCGGCGTGACCTTCAACGGTCAATGAAACATTTGGATATTGTTTCAACCATGTGGCTTGACGATCCAATGTTGATTGGCCTTCGCCAGAAATGTCAGATTGATCAACCGCAAAGAAAACGCGATCGCCAACATTCACGGCTAAATCTTGTTGTGATCCTGGGGTAACAGAACCAACGCCTGCGCCGCCTAAACCATCGCCAAAACCTGTTGTGCCACCATTGGTGCCATCGGTCATTGTGCCAGCACCGTTCATGCCGTTATCAATGGTGCCTTCTTCGTCAGACGAACAAGCCGCCAAAACGAGAACTGTTGAAAGAATTAAAAGAGAGCGCAAAATCATCGAAAACTCCTCTATGTTTTTTTAAGTAAAATGTTGCTCAGGGATAAAAGTGACTGATTCGGGTGTGTCTTCTAATCTATAGGCGCAAACGCCTTGTAAAACAAGAGTCGAGCGTAAAAAAATGTCGAAATTTCTGAAAAAATGCTCGATTTTGTAAAGAGTGGTTAATGTAGACTCTCGCGTAAAGATTGAAGCAAGACTCGGGCATCATGGCGGTCGATATCGCGCTCGGCTTTGGTGATATAAATTTCTAATAATTGACTGGCGGCTTTGGCTTCACCCAATTTGGCGCGCAGGACGGCTTCGTCAAATAATAAACGATATTCATCGGGTGCGAATAACCGCATGGTCATAACTATATCAAGGGCATCTTCGTATTCTTCATGATCAATCAATCGTGCTTTGATATTATTTTGCAAGCGCAATAAAATTAATCGCGCGGGGGCAACGTCATAATAACTGGATGATAATTCAGCCTGCGGCCCTAAAATTTGTTTGGTGAGTGCGCGCAAATCATATGCCTGCATAATTTTAAACCCATGAAATGGATCAAAAATAATATTCTGATTGTTGTGTGATATTCGTACCAAAAAATGTCCAGGGAAATTAATGCCGTCTATATCCCATCCGTTCGCTCGCCCCACATGGATAACCAAGATAGCAAGTGATATAGGCAACCCTTTGCGCCGATCAATCACGCGAATGATATCGGCGTTATCAATATCATTATATGTCTCACGATCACCCGCATATCCGTATTCGTCGGCGATCACATGTTTTAGGGCGGCAAGGCGCGTTGTTGCATCATCATTTGCATCCGCCGCAATTAATTTTTGAAATCTTATTCCCGTTGATTCTATTAATGTTTTGATATGTTGTTGATAGCGATCAATGTGAAGGTTGGGGTGCGCGCGCATCGATAATAATAAGGCAACATCCCACAGAGGAATGTTATCATCGGGTAATGATCCGTATTGTTTTAATTGACCGTCAATGTCTTGTGTTTCACTCAAGGCGATAATGTTTCCGTTTCAATTGAATCTTTGCGCGGAGCCAAAGGAACTGCCACCATATTTTCTTCGGTGATGGTCATTGATGATGAATCGGTCAATGGAGTTGGTGATTTGCTGTTGATGCTAGAATTTGGCGAATTTGGAATAATTGTCTCCCCAACCATTTTCACGTATGACACAACTTGTTTAACACCTTTGATGCGGCGGGCCACGCGAACCACGCGTTCTAATTCATCTTGATTTTGTGACACACCCATCAAGTAAACAACACCTTTCACAGTATCAATGGTGTAATTGATGGATTGAATATCAGGGTCGAGTACAAGACGCGTCCGCAATTGACCCGAAATCCAGCCGTCATTCGCAAAAGTACCAAATGATTTTGGCTCACCAATTTGAATTTCGTTGATCAGCTGTTTTACGCCTTTCACTTCCCATGCTAAACGAACCGCCTCGACGCGCTCTTCGGGTTTTTGGACAACCCCTGTGATAAGGACGCGACCATTTTCAACCGTCAAACTTAATTTCGTAAACATATCAACATCGCGCTTAAACCATTTATCATTAATTTGCGCGCGAATACTTGCATCTGATACGGCGCTTTTTAATCCACCTTCTTTTGACGAAGCAATTCCTGCAGTTGCGGCAGCTCCCGCAGCAACGCCAATAGGAAACGCACATCCCGATAACATGAGAAGCGATGATGTGCACAAGAGAGCGGTAAGAGCGCGGTATGACATAAATGAATTCCTTATTGGGTTAAACCGAATCAATGTGGTGATTATGAATTATCTTGCCATGCATTGTCCAGATGCTTGATCGAAAAACGATCTATCGCAATCATATCCATGCGAATTGTGTCATAATGATGGCGTGAATGTTGGCTTAAATACCACTTCACGGCATTGATAATCCGTTTTTGTGAAGCGGACGATATTGCGCCAAAGGCATCATTT
>JBIICJ010000163.1:0-3054 GCA_044238965.1 Micavibrio sp.
TTTTACAGAAGTTCCTAAGGTACTAGAATAAAAGAACATTCTATTTGCAGCTGATGTATTATTAGACAGCTTTAAATCTGATATTACTTGATTTGCAAAAATGCTAAACTGCCTTAAACCTCCAGAAGTAGTACTTGTCACTTCAAAATTATTAAAAGTATTGGCACCAGAAATACTAGAAATACCAGATGTTGTACTATTAAAAGAGACATTATAAAAGGTAACACCACCGCCAGATACGCTTGCAGCAGAATTTGTAAAGACAATAGTTGATGTACCGGCATTAAAGTTTAAGTTTATAGATGTTGCGAAATTTAATGGACTCGTATCGGAAAGAGAAACGGTGCTATTATTAAGATTTATTGTTCTTATATTACTATTAGTGGATTGTAGGCTGGTAGCTGTTAAACTATAACCCTTAGTATCAAAAGTTCCGGAAGTTACTGTTAAGGTAGAAGTTAAATTTAGAGCATTATCCAATTCTACAGTGCCAGATAAGTTTTCTAAAGTTACTGCTTGTAAGGTTTTTCCGGCAGATGATATATACTGCGTATTTCGACCTCTAAAAGTAAGGATACCTGAATAAGATCTAGTAACACCTGATCCGAGTCTAAAGTCACCATAGACAGAATAGCTGGTAGTGCCAGACAAAGTAACTGAATTTGTTCTAGTAGACATGTTTAAGGTACCGATATTAGGCAACGCAACATCTAAGCTTACTGAAGTAGCTGAGTTTAAACCTGTATTTTCTATGATTGCAGTATCTTGTGGTAAAGGGAAGTTATCAGTACTTGCTGCACCACCAGATTGAGATGCCCAGTTATTCCCACTCCAGGAACCGCCTGCAGCTGTTACCCAATACACTGTTTTAGGTGTTGAAAAAGATATGTTTTGACAACCACCTAAATTACCGATTCTTGTACCGCTTATAGTGCCTGCTGCGCCTATTACTCTAATGTCTCTAAAGTCGACATCAGATAAAGTACCTACGCTACTTATAGAAACATCTCGCATCAAGCCATAGCCTGATGAAATTATTTGTATTCTTCTATTACCTAAAGTACTATTTGTTGACAAAGTACCAGCAATAGTAAAAGAACCTGCTACAGAAAATATAGTAGCGCCTGTTACCGGCTCCGGCGCAATGGTTAAGTTGGCACAAGTAGCACCAGTAGTAACAGTTACTGTAAAATGCGCCGAACCAGAGTTAGCATCAAATATTGCATTATCTGCACTTGTTGGAACAGAAGCTCCTGACAAGCCTCCAGACGTTCCTGACCATTTTGTAGTACTATTCCAAGAACCAGCACCTCCGACCCAGTAACGATCTGCCATTATTACACCTTGTAATACCAAATATTATCAACTTGTACCAATTTAGCATTAGGTGGTGGTACTGTCTCTAATTTTTCATAAATCTCACCAAGAATTTCAATAGAATTATTTTGGATAGGCGTCTGGGGTTCAATCGGAGGAGCTTCTAAGATAGAAATCCAATTATCAAGTCTTTCTTTTTTAAGAAAATTTAACTCTGTTTCATTAAATGTATGGTCGTCCGGTAGATGTAAAGCATCTCTAAAAACACCATATTTTGTTTGAAATTCAAAATCTATCTTCATATTACAACCTATGCTTCTGTTGCTGAAGCTATTACATCCCATCTTGAATCTGTTGCATTATATATGCAGCCTATATACATAGTTTTAAGAGCTACAGTTACTGTTGGCAATGTAACACCTATAGCTCTAAAGGCCTTGCTAGAACCTGTAGTCCACGTCAGATTTCTTGGAGTGCCATTATCTTCAAACCTAAATATTACCTTCTTACCATTAGTAGGTGAACCGCTATCTGCAGATATTGTTATATTAGTATCTAATGCAGTTAATATATAAGTATCGTAATTATCACTATTCCAGTTAAGTGGTGAACTAGAAGTAGTAGCTACGCTTACTAAACTGCGCTGAGTATTTAGAGTTTTAATTACATTTGAAGAATCTTTATAGTATAATAAGCCATCTGCGTAATTTATACCAATTTCACCATAAGATAGCTCACCTGTGGTAGGGACATCGCTTGCAGTCCCTGACCTTTTTAAAAGTATAGTATTCGCCATAAAACACCTTTATACAGGTGATTCCAATATTAGAAAGTACCGCCATCAATCGTAATACCATCGATAGAACCGCCAGTGATATTTACGCTGCTAGCATTTTGAGTGGACATCGTCCCTAAGCCAAGTGTAGTTCTAGCTGTAGAAGCGTCAGTATCATCGATAAGCGAACGACCAAATGCCGTTAAATCAGTCAGAGAAGCTGCACTTGCTCCAGAGTAGTAAGCAAGTTTATCAGCTGCCGGAGTTAAAGCGCCAAATACAGCGATACCTGTAGATAGGCTTAAAGTGGGATCCCCTGATACACCATTACCATTAGAAACAGAAATCCCACTCCCACTGACGGCGATAGACCTGGCTGCAATTGTATCAGCTGCAGTCCTTATAAAGATACCATTACTACCTAAGTTATGCAGAGCTAACGCTTGACCAGTAAGACCAACACTATCTGCAGCTACCGAAATACCTGTACCTGCACCTACATCAATAGTGTTACCAGTCTTTGTAAGACCAGCACCAGCTGTCAAAGCACCGGCGCCACTGAACTGAGCAAAAGTTAAACCAGTAGAATCAATTGTTATCGCACCATCATTTGTAAGAACCCAACCAGTATCAGCGTTAGTAGAGCCTTCTTCTACAAAAACGAAAGCTCCAGGTGTAACCTTATCACTGGTATCAAAGTCTGTTGCTCTGGTCCAAGAACCTGGCTTTACTACATAAATACCATTTTGAGAAGCAGTAGATTGGTTTTTAACAAGTACTCGATCATCTGCAGTAACTACAATTCCATCAACAGTTTGAGAGCTACTTAGTGTAATATTTGCAGTACTAGCTACTCTTACACTATTCTTGACATCAAGTCCAGACCGTGCAGCATCGACGTAAGCTTTAGTAGCAGCATCACCGTCAGCAGTAGGTGTAGCTAAATTTGTAATCTTTTGACT
>JBIICJ010000113.1:0-3037 GCA_044238965.1 Micavibrio sp.
GGAATGTCTGAGCCCGCAATGCAGTATTCGGCATCAAAAAAGCTAAGCCGCCAATAACCGAAATCATTAACTTGTTCAGCTTCCTCATCTTTTTCACCCCTCTGTGTCTGCTGCCCTAGGCTTGTTAGCTTTGGCCTGTCTCTCTCGCAAGACAAATGCCTAGCATTCATGCGCGGACATATCTTCATGTGTCCTGGGGAATTACAACATTGCTGAAATAGAAACCCAGGAATAGAATTACATTTGCATGCAACTCAGTTTCTTATGTCATTGACACGGCCAGGTCCGCAGATAGAAAATCGCATTCAAGGGGGGGCAATATGAAAAAACGCATCGGAACTGCGACGGTTTTTAGCGCGGCATGCCTTGCCTTAATGCCAATGGCTCCTGCTTATGCAGCAAATTGGGTTTACGTGGCTACAAATATCAATGGCGCTGCTTACTATTACGACAGTAACACCATCCGACGCTCCGGAAACCAGGTTACCGTCTGGGAAAAGGCTGACTATTCGCGTGACAAGACTGTAAAGATGCGTGAAGAAAAATCTCGGTGGCGATACGATTGTGCTGAGAGAACGCGCACCTTACTTCAATTGACTAATTATTATCCAAACGGAAAACTTGAGACGTTTACTTGGAATACATACGAGCAAGAACAGACAGCAGTCACTCCTGATACCTTGGGAGAAAAAATATTAGAAGCGGTGTGCCGATAATACGTCTTATCGTTTGGGCAAACTTCCGCCTTCTGACAAACTTGCATACAGCGATGCGCAGAGTGTGAAGTTCACTTTTCGGGCATAGTGAAAAGTTCCGGGAACGCGGTAAAAGCCAAGCAGCGCGATTTTTACGTCATCAACGTTGCCTGGGCAGTAATCCTAATTCAGCGCCCCTGATTACCAAGACAGCCGCTGCACTTATGAGAACAATGTCACCACTTTTAGGGTTAGCGGCAAACAGCTGGGCAGGTTTGCCGAGTTGCGCCAGGGCCGGAATAGCATGGGCCGCCTGGTCCAGCATAGCATGCTCCACCTGGTCCGCTGAAAGCTGGACCGCCTGGGCCATCATACGCCCGTCCACCAGGCAAACGCGACATGGGTCCCCCTGGCCCGCTATAAGCTGGACCGCCAGGAGCGTCATTGGCTGGGCCGCCCGGCCCTGGATAACAAGCACCGCCTGGGCCGCGATATGCTGGACCACCCGGACCGTCGTAAGCTGGGCCGCCTGGGCCATCGTAGCATGGGCCGCCTGGGCCGTTAAAACCCCTGCAATTGCAAATAGAGGGGGGACTTCGCTGCCCAAAAAGCGGTTGCACAAAACTTGTTTGCGCAAACAAGATAATAACAAAAGCTGCAGCGCTGATAAACTTATTCATGTTGTATCCTCAATCGATTAAAGGTCTATCAGCGACCGAGGCCATGTCAATCGAATGGCCCATCGGTTGCGGAATACCCTAATCATCAGGCTTTACCGCGCGCGGCCCTACCAATATTTTGCGTCCAGCCGCATCGCTTCCCGACAATGGTTCCGCCGATGCCGTATTTTTCTAGACCCAAGCTCTCCCCTGCCAACTGAGATGCGCCCTTAAGGCCATACATGCGAACGACGGTTAAATTGCGCTGGTAATAGTCGCTGCCGCTCTCTGCCGCTTGCAGGCTGCCCGCTATCGATCGAATGTGACTAACGCCTTTGCGACAATGCCCGCCCGCCAGCCGCACCCATCGGCGCGTTTTGCCTGACAGGGACAGCGCCGCAGGTATGTAGAACAGGATATGGACATGGCCACCCTTACCCTTCCCGCTTTCTCTCAACCATATTCCAGCCATTTGGCCGCCATGTCGGCGCGCAAAATCGCCTGCCAACTTCATCAGCTTCCCTATGAAGCCCGACGCGGCTGCTTCTTCAATTCCTGCGCTTTCGTAATGAACTGTCCAATGTCGATTGAAGGGAAGCCCGATTTTTTCGGCATGCTCTGCCGCTTCAATTAATCCTTCACATTGCGAGAGTGTCAGAAACTCACTTGTGCGCAATGCACGGTTTCTTGCACCGCCCCAGCCTGCCGTGCCGCAAATAGGTCTGCTACCTTGTAATTTATTTATATTAGCACGGCCCGTGCCAATTGCGGCGTCATCCCGTTTTGCCGCCATTTTGAGGCGCGGCAACGGAACAGTTAACCTGCACTGTTTCGACATAGCGCGCCAGTTTCAAGTTGAGAGAAAAAAGACGCGCAACGCCATGCAGGCAATCGCGCGTCCGTAAATGCCTTACAGCGCCATTTTAAGGACGTCTGGCACGTCTAGGCCGTGATACTCCATTAACGCTGCAGTTAGCTCTCTGAGGTCACTGAGCGGGATTGTGCAGCCTTCGCGCGACGGTTTCCAATCGCTCCCGTCCAAATACCACTTTCGCCAGTTACCGAACGTGCGGTTTTTGTAGGTCTGGACTTCGAACTGCCAGAGGTTACCGCGCTGTCTGCGTTGGAAAATGATAGTGCCTGTCATTTCAACACCTCCACGTTGTTTGACAGCAAAAGGTAACCTAGTGTCCGCAGAATATAACGAGCGTGGCGGCATTCGCCTTCCCTCTTGGTATCGATTGATAATCCCGCTTCTCTGAGCGCATGAACGCTTGCACCCAGTCGCGTGTGCCATGGAAGCGTATCCCATTGCGTAATGCCTTGCGGCAGGGTTGCCAACATGTGCAGCACCCGGCCGATTTTGCCGTGGAAGCACCAATGTTGTCCGTTGGCGGAGCGAAAACAGACGGCCCTCGCGTTGACCGCCCGTTTCCGGTGGTTGCCAGACAACCGGCTTTGCATGTATGGCGGTTTGGCAAGTGCTCCCACAGCATTGCTTGCCCCTGCGGTCGCGGTAACGACCGTGGGGGCGTTCATTATTGAAGGGCTGGACAAGCCTGCCTCAACGCCGCCTTGACGTTTCTCGGTCATGCGCGCCCCCTACCCGTGGTAGGCAAGCTAGCAAGCCATGCTTCCGCGTCTTGGCGAGTAATGCGAGTTGCTGCACCAAATTTCAGTATT
>JBIICJ010000103.1:0-3034 GCA_044238965.1 Micavibrio sp.
AACATAGGGAATTCGGGCTGAAATTTAGCAGGTAGTCGCATGATGTCAATAGGCCGAATTATGTGGATTCACTTAAATCTAATGCGAAACCATGTCTTTTCAACCCAACCGATCCGTTAATAAACCTGTGTGCCGAACACATAGCCTATACCGGCGGTAATCGCCATTGCCATGGCGCCCCAGAACATCACACGCATTGTGGCCTTTACAATATTTGCCCCACCTGCCTTTGCGCCGATGGCCCCCAATAATCCTAAAAATAATAACGATGCTATAGACACAACCATGATCAGATTGTCACGCGGGGCAAACATCGCTGCCAATAAGGGCATCATTGCGCCGACAGCAAACGTCAACGCCGATGTAAACGCCGCCTGTACAGGGCGCGCCGCCGATATTTCAGTAATGCCCAATTCATCACGCGCATGGGCCTTTAACGCATCGCGCGCTGTCATTTGCACGGCAACCTGATGCGCCAGATCTTTATCGAGACCGCGCGCAATATAAATGTTGGTTAATTCATCTAATTCTTCTGCTGGTGTTTCTTTTAACTCTTTGACTTCTCGTGCAAGGTCAGATTTTTCGGTATCTGATTGTGAACTAACAGACACATATTCACCCGCCGCCATAGACATCGCGCCCGCTACAATACCTGCCACACCTGCAATTAGGATTTCTTTTGATCCGCCCGCGGCTGATGCCACGCCCACAATCAAACTGGCCGTTGATACAATGCCGTCATTTGCGCCCAAGATTGCGGCACGCAACCACCCGATGCGGTGTACCAAATGATTTTCAGTGTGGAAATGTAAACGGCTCATGACAGTAACCTAAACGAATTGAACGGAATAACCAGAGCAATTTCATTTTTATTGAGGATAACTGGAGCGGGTGAAGGGAATCGAACCCTTCCTTTCGCTATGCGAAAGCAACATTCAATATTTCTTTTTTAAATAAAAAAGAAATAAGAGATATGAGGGTTCTTTATGTAATGGCTTGGATAACTGGAGCGGGTGAAGGGAATCGAACCCTCATAGCCAGCTTGGAAGGCTGGAGCTTTACCACTAAGCTACACCCGCGTTTTTTATCACAGAATGGATAAAAACAACAAATTGAAAGACAAGTCAACTATGCGAGTCCATCTAGCTTCAGTATAGTTTACGGAGAGTATTATTTACAACAGCTTACGAAAACAATAAATTTCTGAAAATATCTGTAAATGTTAATCTTCTTACGGCATGGCCATATGCGGAGTTGCAACAGCCATCCGAGAAGCTGTCCTCTGCATCTGTTCGGTATCGGCAAAAATACTGGCCGCGCTTCTTTCCGCATCCCTGATCGATAGACCCTGCTGATCCAGCGCCTCCGACAAGGCATCCCCCTGCTTCACTGTAGCTTTTGTAGGATCCAAAGGGTCACGTTCGATACCTCTGACGATTTGCCCTTGGCTATCCACTTCTAGAATCATACCGTTTTCAGCACTCGAAGCTTTAAAGAATCGATTTCCTCGCGCAGAAACATCATCATAGAACTGTTTTGAGTCAATGTACTGATCATTTCTGTATGGACTATTTGTGGATGTTACCTCTGTTTTTTGTACCCCGCCAAGACTATTATCGGTAACCGTCACTGCAGAAGAATTTAAAGCAGAAACTGGAGTCTGATGAGTGGCCGCAGCAACTGGAACTGGCTCGACCCCGGTCTCTGCCTTTAAAACTGGGTTATCACTCACTAAAGGTGCTGGAGATTCAGGCGACGGTTGAGTTATCTCTTCTGTAGGCGGCACTCCCCTTTGTCGCGCCTCCAATCTCTCTCGCATAACATCTACATTAGCAGTGTAAGTTTTTATCTCACCCTCAGCATAACCAAAAACGACCCCACGAGCGGCGCGATCATCGTATTGAGGAATTCTTTCCCTCTCTTCGCGCAAAGGTTCGTTTGGCCCATGAGGACCAGGCCCAGTAATAAGCGGGGAATTGGGCATGCGCTGATCAATATCATAGCCTGCTTTATATTTTTTATAAGTTTCTTCATTAAGGATACGCCAACTCCATCCTTCACCCTGTTCATAGTTCGGAACAACATATTTTTTGATACGCCCTTCAGAATCTTCTAAACGATAAGCAGAATAACTTGTTTCACCACTATAGTCCGTGAGATTAAATCCTGTGACTCTACGTCCATTCCCCTTTTCAACCCAATTTTCCATGCGCTCTAATAATTGTTCTTCAGTTAAACCACGCCCCATCAAATCCTCCGCTTTTTAAACTGATAATGATAATGAGACTACATAATTTGTGTAAAAGTAAGGTAACAATTCAATATAATTTATCTAAAATTTTAGAGACTTTTAGGAATTCAAATGATCACAAGGGATCGTAACCAAACCGCCTGAATGCTTTTGGTTATTGGATATTTTCAAAGTTGTAAAATAAGTTAAATGGCTCGCGTCTAATCAACTGCGCGCCATACAATACGTGCACCACCTTGTGGTTTGCCAAATGTACGGGCGGCATTGCCGCCGCGTTTAACGATTTCGGTAAACCGGACATCCTTGCCCGATGGTAATGTCCAGCCCGATGAGCCTTTGGACACGCAATATTCACCATCCGCCACGCCAAAAATTCCATCTGCCGCACGCGCAATTTGTTGATGACCATTCACATTCAAAATTAAATGTTTACCTTTCAATTCATTGACCTTCTCAGGATCAATTGAGCATTTCATATTCCCATACCCATCGGTGTAACACAAAACATCATGCGGGAATTCAGGCACAGCGTTGCGCACATCATCACCCAAAATGGAATGATCGCCCTTAATCACGCGCGCAAAGGCGGGTGGGAAAATATCGCGCGAACGGAATTGTGATCCATGTTTTTCACATTTCACTTCGCGGATTTCGGTTGCGGCCTCTTTGATAAACGCCAACGAATAGCCAGAATTCACCGCGCAAATTTCAACGCCATTATGAAGTTTGGCATACACAAATCCCTCACCCGCATTATTGACGCGTGGCGCAATATCGTCTTTG
>JBIICJ010000104.1:0-3023 GCA_044238965.1 Micavibrio sp.
AAAAAACGGAGTTTATAGCTCCGTTTTTTGAATTTGGTATGTTTGACGAAATTACGCTGCTTTGGCTTCTTTTACTTCAGCAACAGCAATGTCTGCTTCTTTTTTCTCTTCAACTTTGACAGCGCGTTTGCCTTTGATCAAAACTTCGAGTTTTTCAGACGCTTCGATTTCGGTAATGCGTTCCAATGCCGCCACTTCACGTGCCAAACGTTCCAGTGCTGATTGGTAAATTTGACGCTCTGAATATGATTGTTCGTTATCATCATTTGAGCGTTTCAAATCGCGCAATACTTCGGCAATGGCCACAGGGTCGCCTGAATTGATTTTGGTTTCATATTCTTGCGCGCGGCGTGACCACATTACACGGCGCACATGGGCTCTGCCTTGCAATGTTTTTAATGCATCTTGCATTTGGGTTGGTGATGACAAACGACGAAGACCCGATGCATGCGCTTTGAACACAGGCACTTTGAGGCGCATACGGTCTTTTTCAAACACGATGGCGTATAATTTAATGTCCATGCCAGAAATGATTTGGCTTTCAACCGCTTCAATTTGGCCTACGCCATGGGCAGGGTACACAACATAATCGCCTTTTTTGTATTCCACTTTTTCATTGGCAGGTGCAGGTGCCATAGCGCGCGCTGGTTGAGCCGATGGAAGTGGTTTGTTGATCACTTGGATCGGGCGGTATGCAGGGCGGTTTTGCATACTGTTTGATGAAACAGGCTTAAGACCTTCGGCAGTGCGTTGCATCACAACAGGTGACTTGGTCGCTTTTGCCGCAGGCATGATGCCCTTATTCTGATTAATCGGTGCCTTAACCATAATAGGTGCTTTGGCAGGGGCTGTTTTTTGAGCTATCGGCTTTGCAACCGCTTTTGCCATGACTTTGACAGGGGCAGCTTTCTGAGGCGTAACCTTCGCCACAACTTTGACAGGAGCCTTCACAGCCTTCGCAGGAGCCTTGGTAACCTTTGCAGCAGGCTTTTTCACGGCTGCTTTGACAGGAGCTTTGATGGTTTTCGCAGCGGGCTTCTTAACAGCGGTTTTTGAAACTTGTTTCACGTTATTTTTCAAAGGCTTAGATGGCTTTATAACTTTTTTAACTGCAGTCGCTTTTGACTTTGTTGTGACAGCCTTCTTTTGAACTTTTTTATTGTTTTTCATTATGTTAGCCTTTCTTTCTAAAGTGGTTTCTTCATAATTTAACCAAAGCGTTATTCATAACACCCTCAAACAATAGCTTTGGGTAGGTATTTATTCTAACCGTGACAAGGAAATATTCGAGGAATTTCAAAAGGTTATTAAACCTTTCGACTCGGTTGCCTTTCAGGTAGCATGGGCATTAACGTATCATAAAATTTGGTTAATTTCAACGTTTATTAACTTTTATTTACGATTTTTCACAAAATTTCGTAACGATCTGTTTCGGAATAACAAAAAGGTGGGGCTGGGTGAGATTCATTCCCATTAAATCCCGTTAGATCCCATTTATTTCCATTCGAAGTCAGCCAGCGATTCGCCAAGGATATATATACATAAAATATTGACATAAGACACATAATGATTCTAAGAATAAAGCCTGAAATTATAAAACTGAGTTATGACATGACAGAGCCGCACAACATAGACGTTAACGAGCTGAACACCAAAAGGGTGCAAAGCCATATTGCCTATATTGAGCAAATGGTTGACCGCATGACATTGTCCGAACGCGACACGGATTTATTTTTATCTGCGGTCGGGCGTTTGGATAATATTTTGCGTGCGGCGGGCTATATAACTGATGATGCCCAACGCGACATTTTAAAACAACAAATGGGTCGCGAGATTTCCGTTGATGATATTTTGGCAAACGCCGTGCGCCGTTTATTCACCCGCATGGAACGCGCCAATCATTTCGATTCGGTTTTGACCGAATTAAAAAATGGTGGGGCGTTGATCGTTGATGCGGGCGCGCCCTATATCCCGCCAATGGACATGGATGGGTTACCACCTGCCACAAATGATAATGCCACAAAATATGAAGTGAAAACCGAACCGCGATTATCATGGGCGGTGGAACATCTGCGCGCCATCGGTATTTACGCCGATGATATGATTATCCGCGTGGGGCGTGTTGATCCCTCCGCCATGCGCAAATATCCATACATCGTGATCGATATCCCCCGCGTAAATAAACAAATCGCATTATGTGAGCAAGTAGGAAATAAAACCTTTGTCAGCAATGAAATTTTAGATCCATCAACCTATGAGAGATTGACCAAAGATTTGTTGCAAACTTTACCATCCATCGCGGGCATTCGCATGTCACCCACATGGGGACAGGATATTTGTAATATCATCACGGGCGCGGATGACGAGCCACAACGCAAAATCAAAAATTTAGAATTTTTTGAAGCCGCCCGCAAACCAAAGCCAATGCTATTATCAGAAGACATTATTTTACAGGCATGTAAAGAATGGCATGCGGAGTATGAGGAATGGCCGACAAATGATTCTGGCTTGATTGGAGATGGAGCTTTAAAAGGAAGTAGATGGGGCAATCTTGATCATGCGCTACGCAGAGGTGGCTTCGGATTAGAAAAGGGAAAATACAAAGGGCTTGCTGATTTTATGGAGGCGCATGGGTTAAAAATTGGCAAGCATAGTTTGAGCCGTCATTTAACTGAAGAAATGATTTTACAAGGATGTTATGAATGGCACAATAAATATGGACAGTGGCCAAAAGCCATATCTGGCAAAATTATAGAAGGCGTATTGAGTGGTAATAATTGGCAAGCTATTAATCTTGCACTTTCTCGCGGTGCACGAGGTTTGCCTGCAGGGAAATATAAAGGTATTGTTGATTTTCTAGATCAGTATGGATTAAAAGTCAGTCGATATAGTGTGGGTCGTCGTTTAACTGAAGAGGCTATTCTGCAAGGATGTCACGAATGGTTCGCGAAATATGGGGAATGGCCGACAAAAGGGTCTGGTGAAATTATATCAGGAATATTAGTAGAAAATAGTTGGAAAAT
>JBIICJ010000005.1:0-43052 GCA_044238965.1 Micavibrio sp.
CGCATTTCATGAATGATAACAGGCACGCCCATTTGCGCAGCTTGCCATGCGGCTTCCGAGCCTGCGAGGCCGCCGCCAATAATGTGAATGGGTTTTATGTTATTTGTCATTTTCTATCTCATGATTACAAATGAGCATAATCACGAATGCCAAGGCGGGTAAAGAGCCTATCGAGTAACTCATGATGTCCGTCACGGTGTTTTGATAATGTGTCATGTAATGATTTGATATGTTTAGAATTGGAATGAAATACGATATCGTCAGCCTGAATGGTGGGTAACACACCGCTGATCACAATATTTCCATCACCGTTTGGTTTCACCGCTAATGCTACGGCTTCCCCGCGTACATCTTTGAAATGCGCCATGATATCGATATCGTGATTGTCCGGTTCATCGGGGTCTAAATAAAGAAGTGGTGAAAAACAATAGGCGGCTTCGATGGTTCTTTTGTTATCGCCGTCTTGATATGTTATCGGCACGGTAAGAGTGTCACAATAACGCGGCGTGCGATCACAATCCTCATGCGGGTGATGTTGCAAATAATGTGGGCCGCGCGCGATACCTGAAACCCAACCCAAACCTGGGCGTTCTTTTTTGATGCCTGTGGGGGAATCATAGGCGATCAGATCCATGGCATAGTAACTGGCGGCGCAATCCATCCAAATGGTTGCCCCTGTGCGCGCCGACCATTGGCGCAGATGCTCGGCTTTGTTGGGGGGCAGAATGTCAGGATAGGGGCTGTGTTCGCCCGTAACCCCCGTCAGGAACAATAGATCTATGTCTTTCACGTGAACGGGCGATAATTCATCGGGGGATAGAGGGATGAGGGCAGAATCCCGAAACACACGGGATAGGAACAGTCTTGGCGACGAACTTGCAAAACCTTGCCCTGTAATATACGCAATTTTCATGTGGTGGGGTATAAACCATGCGCCCAGACAAGGCAAGATTAAACTTTAACACATTGATTTATATGTGAAAAATCAGCTCCATGCCTGTGCGTAGGCGGCGCAAAGGACAAGCAATGCAGGAAGGCCATAACCAACCCACAGGCGAAGATTTAATTTACGTGATGGAATGTAATGCATGATAACCTCCAGTAATGTTCTTATTATGTTCTAATAGAACAAATAAAGAACAAAATGACATGACTGTCAAGAGATAATACGAAATTTTTTCAAATTTGGGGCGGGGCAAGAATACGCCTGTATTTTCAAATGGTTATTTAAACAAAACAAGGCTAAGGGCGACCATGCCCATGCCGATAATCATGCCATAGACCGCATCATGGCCTGAGGCATAGCGTTTGGCGGAAGGTAATAATTCATCCAATGCCAAAAACACCATCGCGCCCGCGATAATGCCAAACACTGACCCGAACACAAATGGCGTTAAAAATGGCGCAAGAACAAAATACCCCAATGCCGCGCCAACAGGTTCAGCGATGGCAGAGATAAGGCAGGCGAGCAGCGCCATTTTCTTACTATTCGTGGCGTAATAAACAGGAACGGCGATCGACACGCCCTCGGGAATATTGTGAACCGCGATCGCGATGGCGAGTGGTGCGCCCACAACAGGATTGTCGAGCGTTGCAAAAAACGTGGCCATGCCTTCGGGGAAGTTATGAATGGTGATGGCGAGCGCAGCCATCAACCCCACACGTGCCAAATATTTTTGATCAGCTTCGGGTGATGATATTTTGGTCAGTTCATTATGCGGGTTTGGAATTAATCGATCAATGACGGCGAGTAAACCCACGCCACAGAAAAATAAAATCGTCGCCATTGTATAGGCAGATTTGGAATCATAAATTTCTGAAAACGCCAAATTTGATTTCCCAAATATTTCAACCAAGGAAATATACACCATCGCGCCGCCCGCAAAGGCAAGGCCAAAGGCAAGCAGGCGCGGATTGGCAATACGCGCGGTTAACACCGATAAACCGCCAATCATGGTCGCCGCCGCCGCACCAATGGTAAGCGCGAATGCAATCATAACATGGTGAAAATCATATTGAATGATATCGGTCATTTCCCTTGCTCCGTTTTTTGCAAGAATTTAGTTTGAATGCCTTTGGCCTCTAAATCACGCACAATGTTATGATATGTTTTATCATTCATTGTTGGCGTGCGGGATAAAACCCATAAATAACGCCCGCGTTCTTCGGATACGACTGCCCAACGATAATTTTTATCAAGTGCGATTACCCAATAATCGCCTTCGAAGAAATTGGCGCCAAATTGATTAAATCGTACTTTTAATTGCGCGGGTTTTGCGGGGTCGGGGATACGCGCCGTGCCTGTGGCTTGTTTGATTTCACCATCAATCGTTTTGAGACGGCATGTATTCACTACCGAAATTTTATCATTCTCTATTTTTTGATATTCCGCCGTGACCGCTACACAATTTTTTTGAAAGAACGCATCGAACCGCGCAATTTCATACCATGTACCGACATATTTATCGAGATTAATTTGTGAGACTGATGTTTGTGGTTGGGTTGCCGCGCGTTCGCTGTAACAAGCGGTGAGGGTAAAGGTTGCAAAGACAATCAAAAGAGATAAGAGAGTTTTCATGCCTTTAATCTAAAGCAATTTTCTTTATTGGGAAGTAACTATTTAATTAACGCAATCTTATATGTCCCGCGTTAAATGCGGGGGAAATGACGGAAGGCTTGATAAGCTAAGTCTTTGAATATGTTCAATTGGATTGATACTGCAGGGCTGCTTATCTTCACCATCATAAATTTTGCGTACTTTCCAATGATGGTTTTCTATCGCACGCTCTTCGGGTGTTACGCGTTCAATACAAAATACATCACAATTATGGGGTGTCTTCAAATCTTTCCATGCATTCATCGGTAAATGAAACCACCGCATAAAAAAGGCTTTAATTGTTGCGCCATGTGAAATGATAAGATGATCGAGATGTTGTAATTTTTCGTCACGCCGTAAGGATTCGAAAAAAGAATCAACTCGCATATAGGCATCTTGAGGTGATTCACCGAATGGAACGCGCGCAGTAAATGGTTGTTGTTTGTGAAAAGATTCGGATAAATCAAGAAATTGCTTTACCATTTTTTGCGTGACTTTGTGTCCATCAATTGATGCTAAATGGCCAAGTAGGCCATAGCTTTGTTCAACCAAGCGAGGGTCTTCGTGTAAGCGATATTCGCGCGTTTCTAAATAATCACCCAATCCTTTAACTATACCGCTAGTTGTTTGCTGTGTGCGAAGCAATGAACTTGTCCAAATTGTCAATCGATCTGATGGTGGTGATGTGTTTTGAAAAAAATTTCTGAGAAATAATCCTGCATGATGTGCTTGATTCCACCCAATCTCGGTCAATTCAACATTGGCATCTCCAACACGAATATATTCAGCGACATCTTCATTGCCCTTTGAAAATCCATGACGGCTCAATAATAAACGCATATATATCTCCACATAATTTATATATAAGTGGTAGCATGCAGAAAAAGACAATGTCAAATTGAGGTTTAATTGGCGGACAGGGAGGGATTTGAACCCCCGATACCCTTACGAGTATTCCGCATTTCGAGTGCGGCGCGTTCAGCCTCTCCGCCACCTGTCCATAAGGTAATATTTAAAAATAAAGAGAGGCCGATACTCTTTACTTACACGCTTCGCGTGTGGGCTCTCCGCCACCTGTCCATAATAGTGCGAGAGGGAGAAAAAATACCAAACTTTGGCAAAAAATCAATTAGTATAATTTAAATCTTTGCCATGCGTTTCTTCGAGGAAGAAGAGCGATAGACTTGCAATAACCAATGCCATCAAGCCGATAATGCCAACACTCATCACAATTCCTAATTCAGGTTTGATTTCTGCCAGTAATAAATTCATAGGTAATAATGTGGCGCGGGAAAAATTAGGAATGGATGTTGATGCAGTCGCGCGCATATTTGTGCCGAATTGCTCGGCCGCGAGTGAAATTAAATTCACCCAATATCCAACCGATATACCAAACAAACCTGCAACCACATAATATTCTGTTGGTGTGATTTCACCGCGGGTAAGGAGATAAATTAATAAGAAAAAAGATGATAATAAAAACAGCGCGATTGTTTTTTTGCGCGTTTTTAATTTGTGGCTTAACATACCTGCCACTAAATCACCCACCATCATTAATGAATAACCAATGCCGATGGCTATCGGCGCACTGATTTTATCAGTGGCATTTAAACCTGCACCTAATTCGGGGGCGAATGTCCAAATCATGCCGATTGCAAAAAATATGGGCATACCCAGAAGGACGGAGGCGACATATTTCTTAAATAAAGCGGGGGTTTTTAACAAAAATAAAATACTTCCTTTGCGTATATTTTTATCTTTGATGCTTTCATACATACCCGATTCAAGGATCAATGAGCGTGTTACGAGTAAAAGCAAGCCCGCCACACCACCAATAATATAACAGGTGCGCCAATGTAAAAATTCGGCGGCGATCGCGGCGAATACGGCACCCGAGATACCAATAAAGGCAAAAAATGTAAGGCCAAGGGTACGTTTTTCTTTGGTCATGACTTCGGTAATGAGAGCCACGCCAACACCAACTTCACCTGCCAAGCCAAACCCCGCCAAGAAACGAAGGGCGGCGTAAGTATTTGCATCTTGAACAAAGGCACATCCGAGAGTTGCGGTGGAATAAAGAAGGATAGACCCGAGGAGTGATTGTTTGCGGCCCATACGGTCGCCAATGATCCCAAAGAATAATCCACCGAGCAACAACCCTAATAATTGCATATTTAAAATAAAGAGACCTGTATTGGCAATGGCATCGCCCGTTAATCCTAAATCGGTCAGACTTGCCACGCGCGTGACGTTAAAAATGAGAATATCATAGACATCAACCAGATACCCGAGAGCGGTAACAATTACGGTTGCGTTTAAAACTTTTTCGGTTTGGGTCATAACAAAAGGTCATCACGTTTGGGGTTATAAATAAAACCGTAACGTGATGGCCAATATGTGTCAAATAAAGGGGGTGGTTTTAGGCTTTGATATCCCGTGTTTTATAAAGGGAATACCCCACGCCAGCCGCCAAAATGGCAAAGGTGATGCCTAATGACAGGGCGGGCGGGAATTTTTCAAGCCCAAAGATATCGGCAATAAATACTTTTGATCCGATAAAGATCAACAGGATAGATAAAGCGTATTTGAGATATTTAAACCGTTCCACCATTGCGGCCAACGCAAAGTACAATGCACGCAGGCCAAGAATGGCAAAGATATTACTGGTGTAAACAATAAATGTATCGGTTGTGATGTTAAAAATTGCAGGGACAGAGTCAACCGCAAAAATCACATCCGCAATTTCAATCAAGACAAGTGCTAAGAATAATGGGGTCATATATGACACCATATTGCCTGTCTTCTCATCTTTCTTTTTCACAAAGAACTTTTCTTCGTGATGTTCATCAGTCACGCGGAAATGTTTTTTGATAAATTTTAATAATGGATTTTGGCTTAAATCATTATTCTCTTCTTTATCGGCAAAGATAAACATTTTGACGCCAGTTGCGATCAAGAAAATAGCAAAAATGTATAAAACCCAAGCAAAATTAGATACTAATGCCGCGCCGAGGCCAATCATAATACCGCGCAATAAAATCACGCCCAAAATACCCCAGAATAAAACACGATGTTGATATTTGCGGGGAATGGCAAAGAAAGAAAAGATCATGGCGATCACAAAAATATTATCCATCGCCAATGTTTTTTCGACAACAAAACCTGTCAAATATTCCATGCCGCGTTCAGCGCCCCGTTCAAACCAGACCCATGCGCCAAATGCCAAACCAACAGTAATATAGAAAGCTGATAATTTTAAACTTTCGGCAACGCCAATTTCAGTATGTTTTTTGTGAAGAACACCTAAATCTAAAACCAAAAGAACAATAACGATTGTAATAAATGACAGCCAAAACCATGTTGGCGTGCCTAGAAAGTCACCAGTTAAAAAAGGAATGAGTGCGTCCATAAGCCACCTTTAAAATTAAAAAAAGTTTTAAATAAGATAGTTCCGACATCGCCGTACATAAAGCACGACCAGAGGGGCCCGCAACTGAGCCCAAATTAACACAAAAATACCACCCATCAAGAGATTTTTACAATTTTCGGCGCAATTCGTACAATAAATCAAGAGCTTGGCGGGGGGTAAGGCTATCCAGATCTGCCTTTTCCAACTCTTGGATCGCAGGGTGCGGCGCGGGAGCTGACGGCGCGTGCACATCAAAAACGGGTAATTGATCCGCCATGGTTTTGGAATCAAGACCAGTTTCGGTGATGTGGTTTAATACTTGTTCGGCGCGTGTGATTGCAGGCGCGGGAAGCCCCGCCAATTTTGCCACATGTACGCCGTATGATTTATCGGCCGCACCATCAATGACTTGGTGCATGAAAATAATATCACCGTTCCATTCCTGTACCTTCATGGTGGATAGCGCGAGATGATCTAGCGTTGATTTTAATTGTGTGAGTTCATGATAATGCGTTGCAAATATCGCACGTGATTGATTGACATTGTGTAAATATTCCAAACATGACCACGCAATCGCCAAACCATCATAGGTTGCTGTCCCGCGTCCAATTTCATCTAATATCACCAATGATCGATTTGTTGCACGGTGAAGGATGGTGGCGGTTTCAACCATTTCCATCATGAATGTTGATTGACCTTTGGCAAGATCATCGGATGCGCCAACGCGTGAGAAAACTTTGTCAACTAAACCGATTTTTGCCGCCTCTGCGGGCACAGGAATTCCCGCCTGCGCCAAAATCGCCATTAAAGCCGCCGTGCGCAAATAGGTTGATTTACCTGCCATATTTGGGCCTGTCAGCAACACCATGCGCGTATCGGGATGCAGGGAAATTGAATTCGGCGTGAAATCTTTGGCAAATTTTCGAAGAGCGTTTTCAACCACAGGATGACGTGCATTTGAAACGTCAAAATCAAATCTGTCGGTTAACACAGGGCGCGTATAATTATTCTGAATTTTTAATTCCGCGAGTGAACTTGCCACATCTAATTCGGATAAGGCGGATGCGATATTGTGTAATTCAGGTGCGAGTTGTTTTGTGGTTGCCACAAATTCATCAAATAATTTTAATTCAAGCGCAAGTGATTTTTCGGTTGCCGATAAAATATCACGTTCGAGAGTGGAAAGTTCGGGCGTGGTAAAACGAGCGCAGGTTGCCATGGTTTGGCGGTGAATAAATGGATTTGATCCATTTATTCCGTCGGCATGATTTTTTTGTCCTGTGATGACCATTAATTTATCGGCGTGTTTTGAGGTGACTTCGATGAAATAACCCAAAATATTATTATGCGCGATTTTTAAGGAATCGATGCCTGTTTCTAATTTATATTTTTGTTCCAAATTGGCAATTAAACGGCGGCTTTCATCACGTAATTTAATGAAATGATCGAGATCAGATGAATATCCTTTTTGAATAAAACCGCCATCGCGGGCGAGCATAGGGCATGTATCTTTGATCGCGCGGGTTAAATTATCAAGATACGTTGCAACATTGTTTGAAATATTTAATTTTATCGCGTAATGATTGAGGCAAGAATTTTGTGCCAATAAATATTTTTTAATTTGCCCAGCAATGGTGATAGTTGATCGCAAAGATAATAAATCACGCGGGCCGCCACGATCACATGACAGGCGTGCAACCGCGCGTTCAATGTCGCCGACATGTTTTAGATCGGTGCGAAGTTGATCAAGTAAATCCGAATTATTTGCACAGGCATCAATATCATCTAACCGTGCATTGATTTCGTTTATATCATAGGATGGCGCAAGCAAGCGACGTTGCAATAACCGCGCGCCTGCTTGGGTTAACGTATAATCGATTGTATCAATTAAACTGCCCTGACGTTCGCCCGTTTGTGTGCGGGTTAATTCCAAATGACGTGCCGTTGCGGGATCAATTTCCAAACACTGTGTTTGATGAATTTGGCGTAATGGTTGTAGATAAGGCAATCGGCCTTTTTGTGTGCGTTCGATATATGATAGCAATGCGCCCGCCGCCGATAATTCGGCACGCGAGAAGGCGCCGAAACTTTCGAGTGTGGCAACGCCGAATAATTGTTGCAAACGATTGCGCGCATTTTCAGGATCAAAAATTTGTTTAACCTGGCGCGTGATCTTCGCGCTTTCAAATTGATTGAGATCAGATAGGTTTTGATCATTCACCAAAATTTCAGCGGCATCGATCCGTTTGAGTAATGTAATATGATCGGCATCGCCCGTGGGGGATACGACAAATTCACCTGTTGATACATCGCACCATGCAACCGCATTTTGTCCTGCCAATTGAGAAAAGGCAGCGATATAATTATTGGTGCTGGCAGGTAATAAATGATCTTCGGTTAATGTGCCCGCTGTGACAATGCGCACGACATCGCGGTTAACCAATGCTTTTGATCCGCCGCGTTTTTTGGCTTGTTCAGGAGTTTCGGTTTGTTCGCAAATCGCAACCTTGTGCCCCGCGCGGATTAATTTGGCAAGGTAAGAGTCATGCGCGTGAAACGGCACGCCGCACATGGGAATTTCATCGCCTTGGTTTTTACCACGGCGGGTGAGGGTGATATCAAGAATTTTGGATGCGATTAATGCATCATCATAAAATAATTCATAAAAATCACCCATGCGATAAAATAATAAACAATCGGGGTGCGCGGTCTTTAATGTGTGATATTGCGCCATCATCGGCGTGTGGCCTGCGGCGATAAATTGATCAAAGTCAGACATGGGCTCGGCAAATAAATTATTCATCATGGCTTACACATCAAAATCGATAAAATGCCCGACAGGAATTTTATTGGCGCGGACATAATTTTGAATTTGAGTGCGCGCTACGGGTAAAACTGATTGTGCGGCCGATAAAAGAGGAATATCAGTTGCGTCAAAGATAACTTGTGGTTGACGATCCAAACTCATTTTCTCGGCGCGATCAATGGCGCGTGTTTCATCAATTTTTTCATTATAGATTTGCTTGGTTTGGGTGCGTTCAACTAATAATTCTTTGTACGCAATGTAATCAGCCTTCGGATCGTGTGTTTTATACACACGAAACGGAACATCAATAATGTTTGATGGTATTGGCTTAATCATATCTTATTACTTTACGCCCGTTGAGCCGAAGCCGCCCGAGCCGCGCGTTGTTTCATTTAATTCGTCAACTTGTTCGATCACGGCTTGGGTATAGGGCGCGATAATTATTTGCGCGATGCGCATGCCGCGTTCAATGGTGAATGGTTCGTTTGATAAATTGATCAAAATGACTTTGACTTCGCCGCGGTAATCGGCATCAACAGTTCCTGGTGTGTTTAAAACCGTCACGCCATTTTTAGCGGCGAGACCCGAACGCGGGCGCACCTGTGCCTCAAACCCATCAGGTAACGCCATGGTCAAACCTGTGGGTACCATCACGCGTTGCATGGGTTCAATTGTGATTGGCGCATCAATGGCGGCAAGCAAATCCATACCCGCTGATTGTGGTGTGGCGTATGATGGTAATGCCAGACCTTCCGCATGGGGCAATAGTTTGATTTGAACGGTTACAGATGATTGATGATTATTTTGATTTTGCGCCTGAGGGCGCGCTAGAGCCGAGCCGTTTGACATTGATATGATCCTTTTCTATCGAAAACAAATCAATGATGCGGGTGGTCAATTTTATGGCGATGTCTTGTTTTGACATTGTGCCCCAATCATCCGTTTCATCATTGTGCGCAATGAATTTAACGGAATTTTGATCAGAGCCAAAGACAGGGTTATCTGTTGTCCCCACCAAATTTGCCAATATCCAATCACAACCCTTTGAAATTAACTTTTTACGGGCATTGTCGATCAGATTTTCGGTTTCGGCGGCGAATCCAACAACCAATTGGGGGCGGTGGGGGGAATGTGAAATTTCTCTCAAAATATCAGGATTTTGCGTGAGGATAATCGTTAAATCATTTGTTCCATTTTTCTTTAATTTGTGGGGCGCGGGGGATGCCATTTTATAATCGGCAACGGCGGCGGTACAAATCGCCACATCATGAGGGGCGGACGACAAGGCCTGCTTGCATGCCAGATGCATATCATCGGCAGTTTGAACAGGAATGAATTTTACGTTTGATGGCGCACGTAAATTTGTGGGGCCAGAAATTAATGTGACATCCGCGCCCGCATCGGCAAGGCGTTGTGCAATTGCGTAACCTTGTTTGCCCGATGAATGATTTGAAATAAAACGTACAGGGTCAATCGGTTCAATGGTGGGTCCTGCCGTGATCAGAATTTTTTTACCCGCGAGCGATTGCTGATGCATCAAATAATTTTGCACATGAGCAAAGATGATGGATGGATCAGACATGCGTCCATCGCCCGTTTCACCGCACGCCATGTCGCCTGCATCAGGGCCAATGATACGAATATTTTTTTGCACGAGTGTAGAAATATTATTTTGTGTTGATGCGTTATTCCACATTTCAACATTCATTGCGGGCGCAATAAAAATTTGTTTATTGGCGGCGAGCAGACAAGTGGAGGCTAAATCATCAGCGCGACCTTGCGCCATTTTTGCCATTAGATTTGCAGAGGCTGGTGCAACGATAATGGCATCAGCTTCGCGTGATAAACGAATATGCCCCATTTCACTTTCATCTTTGAGAGAGAAAAGATCGGTATAAACAGGATTTTCCGATAAAGCGGATACGCTGAGTGGCGTAACAAATTGCGCACCGCCATTGGTTAAAATGCATCGTATATTGATGTTTGATTTTTTAAACAAACGAATAAGCTCAAGCGATTTATAGGCGGCAATGCCACCTGAAATAATCAACAAAATTTGTTTTTGTGTTTGCTGTGTCATTTATTTCTTTCAATCGCGTGGATAAGAAAAGACCCTGTACCAATTAGCACAGGGCCTTTTGAAAAGCAAAAATCAGATGCCTTGCGGCAAAGGATTATTGAGCAGCTTTTTCGCCTTCAGCAGCAGGAGCAGCTTCAGGAGCAGCAGCAGGAGCTTCAGCAGCAGGAGCTACAGCTTCAGCAGCAGCGTCTGTCGCAGCAGCAGCGGCGTCTGTCGCAGCAGCAGCAGCGTCTGTCGCAGCAGCGGCAGCAGCATCAACAGCAGGAGCAGCAGCTTCGGTAGCAGCAGCAGCTTCAGTAGCAGCTTCGCCAGCAGCTTGAGTTGCTTCAGCAGCAGCTTCGCCAGCTTGTGCAGCAGCATCAGCAGCTTCGCCTGCAGCAGCTTCTACTTGGCCTTCCATAGTAGTAGCGTCTTTTGAGCCGTTCATGATGCCGAAAGCAGCAAGAGCAACAACAACCGCCGCAGCGATGATGGTCAATGTGGTTTTGTTCATAGTAATAGTCCTTCCTAGCTAGAAAAATAAATTCCGTATCAAACCGTGATACGGTTAAGTCCGCATAAAAAAGCAGATTCTGTGGTAATTGCAAGACATTTTTGCATAAAGATTAAAAAAAATGTGGAGAAAAATGTTGTATTTTAGCAAAATAAAATTTTAGACATAATTAAACGTTCGCCTGAGTGGTGTTTTAAACCGCTCAGACAAAGAATATTTTAACAAAACCGTGAATTTTTTAACGAAACCGCTCTGCGCGTAGAGGGGGTGTATTTTGGTTCGAGGTTGATTTGCCACCATATAACCAGTCTTTGATTGTATTTTTTGGCGTCGCAATCAACTTCTCTGGCTCAGCAAACTCAAACAAAGCAGGAGGGGTCGTTTGATGGCGTGTTTCAAGAACAGCCTTTAATTTATTCATTAAATGATCGCGTTTCGTATGCTGGCACACTGTCATCGCATCAAATCCATGGAAATCAGTCTTTAATAAGTTCACTTCTGGATCAGCCATCAGAAACTCTACAATTGCATCATATCCTTGGTAACACGCCCAGATCAGCAATGTATCGCCATCATTATTGATAGGCATATTGATGAATTCTGCCCATTCTAAAATGGTCATTGATGGTTTGAGGGCAGGGTCAGCCAAAAATTGGTACAAGCCATCGGAATTACGGAAATAAATGTGATTTTGAATTGTTTTCAAATAAGCATCTGTATCTGTTGTGCAAACTGCTTGTGCTGTGTTCATGTGAAACCCCTTGGTCTTATCTTCGAAAATGAACATAACACAATCATTAACGATATGTAAACAAAATTATGAATAATTATGGGCTTGACAAATTTCAGTTTCTAAACTATAATAATAAGTATAATCAATGTGTTAGATATTACTTTGCTCTTTGTGTGTGAGGTGTGAAATGAGTTTAACGAGAGAATTTATCGAAACTATGCAAGCTGGAATTATAGCCCATGGTTCTAGTTTAGATGCCGCTGCTGTAAGGCAAGCCCAAGCGATTGCTCAAACTACCAAGACAGAACCAAAAATGAGTTAAAAATTTAAGGTCAGTTCTCACGTCTAGTCTGAACTTATTCAAATAGAAATTGGTTTTTGACTATACAAACCCTTAAATTTTCCAACCCTCGTGAATAGCGGCTATACCGAAACTAAGGTCAGTATAGGTGGCACGGTCAAAACCAGCCGCCTGCATACGACTACATAGATCCGCCTGTTTGGGGAAGGCACGGATCGATTCCACCAAATATTGATACGAATCACGGTCATTCGCCACCATTTTGCCCAATTGGGGAATGACGGCAAAGGAATAAGCATCATAAAGCTGTTTTAGGCCAAATTCGGCCACATGTGAAAATTCCAGACAGAAAAACCGCCCACCAGGTTTGAGCACGCGATAAGCCTCAGAAAGTGCATCATCAATATGCGTGACGTTACGCAAACCAAAGGCAATTGTGTAAACATCAAAGGTATTATCAGCAAAAGGCAATTTTTCAGCATTTACCACTTGCCATGTGAGATTATGGGTTAAGCCACGGTCAAGGGCACGGTCTTTGCCGACCTCTAACATTGCGGGGTTAATATCGGAAATGGTAATGGTGGCCTGACGATCTGTGGCCTCGGCTATGCGAAAAGCGATATCGCCCGTACCGCCAGCAACATCAAGATAATTCCACTCCGCGCGCGGGCGAATATGCTTGATCAGGGTGTTTTTCCACAAACGGTGAACCCCCATCGACATAAGATCATTCATCAGATCATAATTTTCAGCCACATTTTCAAATACATTATGGACGAGTTTTGTCTTTTCCTGTGGGGTAACGGCTTGCGCCCCAAACTGATTTCGTTCAGGATTGCGACCATTACTAATTGGATTTTGCTTTGCCTTCATAGAAAGACCATATAGCACATGAAATTATTCAAAGCCATGGCTACTGTCGCCAGTTTCACAATTTTGAGCCGTATCGCAGGCATGATCCGCGATACCTTGACGGCGGCGTATTTAGGCGCGGGGCCTTTGGCGGATGCATTTTTCGTGGCGTTGAAATTACCCAATTTTTTCCGCCGTATTGCCGCCGAAGGTGCATTCAGCGTTTCATTCATCCCACTTTATTCCAAAACGATTGAAGCCGAAGGGGAAGATAAAGCTGCTGATTTTGCAGGCGAAGTTTGTTCGGTGATGACGATTATTTTATCGGTCTTTACCATTTTGATGATGATCGCTATGCCATATATTATTTATCTGATCGCGCCTGGGTTTAAACAGGGGACAATGCGATATGATGTTGCGGTAACGCTCACGCAAATTACATTTCCTTATTTGATGTTTATGTCCCTGACATCTTTATTTGGCGGGATGTTAAATGCCAACAGTAAATTTGGCCCATTTGCGGCGGCGCCCATCATGTTTAATGCCGCGATGGTCGCGGGTATTTTAATAGGGTTTTATGTATCACCCAGCATCGCGCATGCAATGGCAGTTGCCGTTACAGTTTCAGGAATTTTGCAATTAATGATGATGGTTTATTTTGTACGTCGTCATAAAATTAAATTTAATTTTCGCATGCCTGTTTTATCGGAAAAGGTCAAAACATTGTTTAAATTAATGGTGCCTGGTGTAATCGGCGCTGGTGTGTTTCAGATTAATTTATTTGTTGATATGATGATTGCATCACTTCTGCCCGAAGGATCAATTTCATATATGTATTACGCCGATCGGTTAAACCAATTACCACTCAGTATTGCGGGCATTGCCATTGGAACAGCTTTGTTGCCGATGTTATCACGCGCGCTGGCGGCGGGGGATAAACGCGAGAGTCAAAATTTATATAATCGTTCCATCGAATTTTGTTTGTTGATTGGTTTGCCTGCGGCGGCGGCGTTGATGATTATTCCGCAACCAATTGTTGATACATTATTTGGCCATGGTGAATTTACCGACCGTGATGTGTATTTAACCGCAACTGTATTGATGGGATATGGTTTGGGGTTACCTGCCTATGTTGCCAGCAAAGTTTATATGACGGCATTTTGGTCACAGGCGGATACAGTGACACCCGTAAAGGTTGCGATTATTTGCGCCGTGACCAATTGTGTTTTAAGTTTAATCCTTATCCAAACACCGTTGGGCGTGGCGGGTATTGCGGCATCCACAGGTATTGCGGGGTGGGTACAAATTTATTTATTACAAAAAAATATGAAATCGCACGAAGTATTTTCATTCGATGATCGCATGAAACGCGTCTTCCCGAAAATTGTACAGGCGACATTGGCGATGGCATTAGTAATTTCTGTTTTATCCTTTGTGACCAAAACCGCCTTTGATCATGGTATTCTCATGAAATTAATCGCGCTGGGCGGAATATGTGGTACGGGTGTTGTGACTTATGTGCTGTTGGTGCATTTTACGGGCATTTTAACATGGCAAGAGGCAAAAACATATTTGACTCGCCGTAAAGGTGATGACAAAACAACTGTAATAGCACCCCCATTATCGGAGTAAGACAAGAATGACCACCAAACGTATTTTATCAGGTATGCAACCCACCAACCGATTGCATTTGGGCAATTATTTGGGTGCGCTTCGCAATTGGGTGAATTTGCAAGGTCAAGATTACGAATGTTTATACACGGTGGTTGATTTGCATGCCATCACCATGCCGTATGATGCGGCGGCACTCGCGCAATCAACACGCGAAATTGCGGCGGCGTATATTGCGGCGGGTGTTGATCCTGATAAATCTGCAATCTTTCCACAATCCGCATTGGCCGATCATCACACGCATTTAATGTGGTTGCTCGCGACCATGACGCAAATGGGTAAACTTGATCGCATGACTCAATTCAAAGATAAAGCGGGCAAAGACAAAGAGCGTGCAGGTTTGGGTTTATACGCATACCCCGTTTTAATGGCGGCGGATATTTTGGTGTATAAGGCAACACATGTGCCCGTGGGCGATGATCAAAAACAACATTTGGAATTAGCGCGTGATATCGCGGCGACATTTAATCACCGTTACGGCGAAGATTTTTTCCCACAACCAGAACCCATGATCATGGGTGAGGCGACGCGTGTCATGTCATTGCGTGATGGGACTCAAAAAATGAGTAAGTCTGCCGAAAGCGACATGTCACGCATTAATTTGACTGATACACCTGAACAAATTGCCGATAAAATCAAACGTGCGAAAACAGATCCTGAACCATTACCCGATCATGTTGATGGATTAAAGGGCCGTGCCGAGGCAGATAATTTAATCACCATTTATGCGGCGTTATCGAATAAAACAAAGGCGGATGTTGTGGCCGAATTTGCAGGACAACAATTTTCAGCCTTCAAACCAAAATTATCGGAATTATGCGTGGAACAATTAAGCCCGATCACCGCGCGCATGCGCGAATTATTGGCTGACCCCGCCGAAATTGATCGTATCTTGGCACGCGGCGCCGACAAAGCACGCGAAATTTCAACACCGATCATGAAAGACGTGACGAGGCTTATGGGTTTTTGGTCATGAATGATCACCGTATTATTTCCTATGATGAATTTGAATCCGTTAATATTCGCTCTGCCACGATTGTAAAGGCAGAGCAATTTCCCAAGGCGCGAAATCCGTCCTATAAAATTTGGGCGGATTTTGGTGATGAGATTGGCGTTTTGCAAACATCGGCGCAGGTCACCGTACATTATACGCCCGACACATTGGTGGGGCGAAAGGTTGCAGGGTGCATTAATTTGGGTGAAAAAAATATTGCGGGATTCCTGTCACAATTCTTGTTATTGGGTTTTCCTGATGAAAATGGGGCGATTTGCCTGATTGCGCCCGACCCGAACGTACCAAACGGGAAGAAACTCTTTTAAAATACCCAAGATTTTACTGGACGTTATGGCGATGTTTGGGCAAAATCACATCATGAAAAAGTTTTTTATTCTTCTCTGTCTTTTAATCCCTTCTGTTGCCCATGCTGATTATGTTGTGTGGTCTGACGCGCAAACAAAAGTGAGCGCAAGTTACCCTGATGATTGGCAATTGGGGTCAAACAAAACACCCGAAGATTTATTGACCGTGTTATTGCCATCGGGTGATGATAATGCGCAATGTTTTATCCGCGTGGTGGATGATAAACGGTTTGTCATGATGCCAAATAAAACACGCGCCGATGTGCAAAAAATATTTTTCTCGCGTAATTATATGGATACGTACGCGCAATCATATCCGGAAGGGCGCGTGATGCAATTTAAAGATAGCACAGGTTTGGGTCGTGGTTTTGCGTCAACGGCTGTGATTGCCTTCGCGCCGCCTGTTGACGAACCTTTCCAACCGCGCATGGGTGTTGTATCGGTTTCGAATTACTATGATAAAACATATTTGGTTGAATGTTCGGCCGAGGCCAATAATTTTAAAAATTATGCCGATACATTTTTTTCATTCATGAAAACGATTAATTTCAAAAAAGAATTTCATGAATTGGCGATTGGTAATTATCGTGATTTCTTGCGCAAAAAAGGCACATTAGACGTGCCATTACCAAACGGTATCAGCCGCAGCGTTTATTAATGGTATGAATATATATCTGCCCATTGCTGAAATCTCTATCCCGCTCGAAGCTGTGGTGGGATTGGGTGCAGTGGTGGGATGTTTATCGGCCATTTTTGGTGTGGGTGGCGGATTTTTGGCAACGCCATTTCTTATTTTTCTGGGCGTGCCGCCATCCATCGCGGTGGGAACGCAGGCTAACCAATTGGTTGCTGCATCCTTAAGCGGTGTATTAGGCCATTGGCAACGCGGACATGTTGATACAAAAATCGGATCATATATGTTGATTGGAAGTTTTGCGGGATCGCTGCTTGGTGTTTTAATCTTCCGCCTATTACAGCATTTTGGTCAGATCGATATGGTGATCAATATTTTGTATGTTGTATTACTATCCACCATTGGCGGGATGATGTTATTTGAAAGCGCGCATAAATTATTACGCATTCAACGTCCGCAAAAAAATGATGTTGGTTTTTGGAAACGCATCAATTCACAATTACCATACCAAACGCATTTCCCCAAATCGCGTTTGATGTTAAGTGCGATTATCCCTGCTGCCATTGGGTTTGTGGGCGGTATATTGGTATCAATTATGGGGATCGGGGGCGGGTTCTTTCTCGTGCCCGCGATGATTTATATTTTGGGCATGCCCAGTTTATTAGTGGCGGGGACATCTTTATACCAAGTATTTTTTACCACAGCATTCACAACATTGCTTCAGGCACTCACGAATAAAACAGTTGATTTAACATTGGCGGTCATGTTGATGGCTGGCGGTGTTGTTGGTGCACAAATTGGCGTACGCTTAGCGCCTTATATCAAGGGTGCGCCTGCGCGTTTTGCTTTGGCAATTATGCTGATCATGGTGGCAACAAAATTAGGATTTGATTTATTCGTCATGCCGAAAGAATTATTCTCTCTGCAGGTGCGCGGATGAAAGCACGCTTTTTTCAAGTCTTAATTTTATGCTTGTTGCTACCCCTGTCAGCACATGCGCAACAACCTGCAATGTATATTGATGTTGCACAAAAAAATATTGATGTGACGACAGGATTCCAAGGTGCAGAATTGACAGTCTTTGGTATGTTAAATGAACAGGGTGATGTGGCAATATTGCTCAAAGGCCCAGAAAAACGTGTTGTTTTACGCCGTAAACAATCGGTCAATGGCATGTGGATGAACCGCGCAAGTATGGATTTTCGCCGTGTTCCTTTGTTTTATGATTATGCCACATCACGTGATGAAAATTTATTGGCGAATGCAGACGTCTTACGTGAGGCACAAGTTGGATTAAATTATATTTTATTTGATCCTGATACGCGTGCCGATGCAAAAACCATTTCTGAATTTCAAGAGGCGTTAATTCGTACACAACAGCAAAAGGGATATTTTTTACTCGACCCGAAGCAAGTTCAATTTACGGGCACACAATTATTTCGTACAAATTTTTATTTACCGCCCAGTGTACCCATAGGTACATATATGATTGAAGCAATTTTATTCCGTGATGGTGCAATTATTTCTAAACAAGAAATTCCGATTCAAGTCCGCCCCAAGGGGATATCGGCATTGATATTAATGTATGCCACAGAATATAGTTTGGCCTATGGTTTAACGGCATTATTTATTGCTGTATTTATGGGTTTAAGCGGGTTCTTTTTACTGCGTCGTGATCGAATTTAGATGGAGATAACGATATGGATATAACAGAAAGACGGAAACGTACACCGCGCAAAGGTGATGGCGGTGTTTATTTGGTTGTTATTGATCAAACACCTGAGTTTGATATTGCATTACGATATGCAGCGCGATGTGCAGAATCACGCCGTGGTCACGTTGCATTGCTACAAATCTTTGATGTTGATGATTTCCAAGATTGGGGAACGGTGGAAAGTCGTATTTTAAATGAATTGCGTGCCGAAGCCGAACAACAAGCCCAACGCGCAGCACAAAAAGTTTTTGATTTAACAGGTAAGGTATCTGCCATTTATATTTCCGAAGGGAAGACTAATTCCAAAGTGATTGATATTGTGAATCAAGATGACAGTTTGGTTTGTTTGGTTTTGGGAGGTGGGGTCACATCGGGCGGTCCAGGGCCTTTGATTACCCATTTTGCGGGCAAAGCGTTGGGTAAATTGCGCGTGCCGATTATTGTCGTGCCAGGCAACCTTGATTCTGGCCGAATTGACGCTATAACTTAAAACCATGTTCATCCAAACCGAAGCAACGCCTAATCCGTTAACCGTAAAATTTATCCCTGGGGTAATTGTAATGCCATCGGGCACGGCGGATTTTCGTTCGCTTGCCGATGTTAAAGGCAAATCACCACTCGCGGAGCGTTTATTTGCTCTTAAAGGAATTGAAGGTGTGTTTTTTGGGCATGATTTTGTATCCATCACCAAAAGCGATGCGCAAGAATGGATTACTTTAAAGCCATTAATTTTGGGAATATTATTTGAATTTTTTTCAAGCAAAGAGCCTGTGGTTGTCCAACAAGAAATAACCGCCACTAGCGAAGACGATTCTGAAATCGTATCACAGATTAAAGAGTTGCTCGAAACACGTGTACGCCCCGCAGTTGCACAAGATGGCGGTGATGTAGTATTCGATCGCTTTGAAAAAGGTATTTTATATTTGGAAATGCGCGGGGCATGTTCAGGATGCCCGAGTTCCGCATACACATTAAAAAATGGAATTGAAACGATGATGAGGCATTATGTGCCTGAAGTTTTGGAAGTAAGACAATCAGTATAATATAAAGGGAGATTTAAAATGAAAAAATTATTATCCGATAGTGATTTAGATTTGTTATTTCGTGAGGCGCGTACATATAATAATTGGCAAGACAAAAAAGTATCAAATGTTGTCTTAAATGCCGCTTTTGATTTAATGAAAATGGCGCCAACATCTGTTAATTGTTCACCGGCACGTTTTATTTTTGTTGAAACGCCAGACGGTAAGGATAAATTGAAACAATGTCTGATGGCTGGAAACGTTGATAAAACAATGTCCGCGCCATTAACAGCAATAGTTATTACAGATAATAAATTTTATGAACAATTACCAAAATTATTTCCGCATACTGATGCAAAATCATGGTTTGTTGGTAATGAGGCTTATGCGAATGATACGGCCAATCGTAATGCAACTCTGCAAGGTGCGTATTTTATTTTAGCGGCGCGCGCAGTAGGGCTTGATTGCGGTCCTATGTCTGGATTTGATCAGGCAAAATGTAAAGAATTATTCTTTGCAGATCAACCAGATTGGCATGCTAATTTCTTGATCAATCTCGGGTACGGCGATGATGCGGGCATGTATCCACGTTCACCACGTTTTCATTTCGATGATGTGTGCAAAATCGTTTAATGCCTGTTATTCTTGCGATTGATACGAGCCTAACAGGATGTGGCGTCTGTCTTTATGATTCTGACAAAGATATAATTATTGCGCATGAACAATCATTACATGATACGAGGCAGGCCGAAGAATTAGCGCCAATGGTGGAACGTGTATGGAAAGATCGTACAGAGATTGATCATGTCGCCGTGACAACAGGCCCCGGGTCGTTTACGGGCATTCGCATTGGCTTATCATTCGCCAAAACATTTGCGTTTGGCATTGGCGTGCCTGTGATTGCTGTGCAATCATTTGATGTGGCACGTATGATGCATGGTGATGATCACATATTTTTGATTGATACTAAACGTGGTGATTTTTATCGTTACAAAGGTGATGAAGGAATTACAATTTCCTCACACAAAGACGAAAACGCGATAGAGATTTCACAATTTGATTTATCGGCAATCGCACGCGCGAGTTTAAAATACCCATCACAAAATGCTAAACCTGTTTATGTGCGTGAGGCCGAAGTTAGCGTTTCAAAAACAATTCCGCCGCAGATAATCGCGTAATATTACGCCGCAAGTGGTGGCAATTTTTGATCAAATTCACCAATATCGGCGTATCCTGCTAATATTTTCTCAATCTCACCAAATAAATTGCGCATCATGGCATCCGATGTGGGGCTTTCGACCACCACTACTAATGATGGTTTGTTTGACGATGCGCGAATTAAACCCCATGTGCCATCGGATAATGTGAAACGCACGCCATTCACGGTAACGATGGATATGATGTCTTGGTTTAAAATTTTCACGCCGCTTTGTTTCATGGTTTCGATCTGCGCCGTTAATTGATCAACGATTTGATATTTTTTATCATCAGGGCAGAAGGGGGCCATGGTCGGTGATCCCCATGTTTTGGGTAAATCATTTTTTAAATCCGCCATTGATCTTGCGGGGTTGCGGTCAAGCACTTCGCAAATCGTAATGGCCGTTAAAATACCATCATCATAGCCGCGACCAATCGGTGCGCCAAAAAAGAAATGGCCTGATTTTTCAAATCCTGCGAGCGCGCCCAATTCATTCACGCGGCGTTTGATATAGGAATGACCCGTTTTAAAATAATCGGTGCGCGCACCATATGACTGCAACACAGGGTCGGTTGAAAATAATCCCGTTGATTTCACATCGGCAACAAATTGTGCGTTGGGATTAATCGCCGCCAAATCACGCGCCATGATCACGCCCATTTTATCAGCGAAAATTTCATCGCCCGTATTATCGACAACACCGCATCTGTCGCCATCACCATCAAATGCAAACCCGATATCTGCGCCCGTATCGCGCACGCGTTTTGAAATGGCATGTAACATTTCTAAATCTTCGGGGTTGGGGTTGTAATGCGGGAAAGTATAATCTAGGTCACAATCCATTTCGATCACATCAATCCCAATCGCACGCAATGCATGTGGTGCAAATGCACCCGCCGTGCCATTACCACACGCCACAACCGCCTTTATTTTACGATTTATTTTTTTATTACTCGCAAGGTCATTGATATAAGAATCTTTTACGCCTTTGATCTGTTTGTATGATCCGCCATCACGCATCACAAATTTTTGCGCGAGTGTAATGTCCTTTAATCGTGACATTAATTCAGGGCCAAAGGTGAGGGGACGCTCCGCGCCAATTTTCACGCCCGTCCATCCATTTTCATTATGTGATGCGGTAACCATTGCCACCGATGGGCAATCAAGATGAAATTGCGCGAAATATGCCATGGGTGATAATGACAAACCAATATCATGTACGCGCATGCCCGATGCCATTAATCCGATAATGAGCGCGTTTTTAATAGTCGCTGAATATGACCGATAATCATGACCCACAATAATATCAGGCGTTTTGCCAAGTTCATGAATAAGAGTGCCAAGCCCCATGCCCAATTCGCGCACGCCATTTAAATTTAAATCATCGGGGTATAGCCACCGCGCGTCATATTCACGGAAACCCGTGGGCGCGATTAATGTATCAGTTTCAAAATTTTCAGTATTCGTACGAATTCTGTCGGTCATGTTATTTGCTTTTCAAATGGTTTTGATATATTTATACAGTATTCATGAAACAATTACTGTAATTTTGCAAAGGAAAATTCGATGTCTGAGCCACAAAAACAGCAAGAATTATTGGCCTTAACCACGGAAATTGTGGCCGCGCACGTATCAAATAATACGGTCAGCCCCGCAGAATTACAGGGTTTAATCGAAAAAACCTATAAAACACTGCTGGGTTTGGGTAATGATTCCGCGCCATCGCCGTTATTGGCGGAACGTCCACAACCTGCCGTGCCCATCCGTAAATCGGTTCATCCTGATTATATTATTTGCCTTGAGGATGGTAAAAAACTCAAAATGCTCAAACGTCATTTGAAAACCGCGTATAATATGTCACCCGAACAATATCGCGAGAGATGGGGCTTGCCCGCCGATTATCCGATGGTGGCGCCTAATTACGCGAAAACGCGTTCACGCCTTGCCAAAGATATTGGTCTGGGCACGCAGGGTGGGAAGAAGAAGTAATCACTCCGCAAACTCCGCGACATCGGGAATGCGATTAAATGCGATTTTTGTGCCTACAAATCCTGCCGATGTTTTGGGTGATATGCCGATGCGCACGGTTTCCGCGCCATATTTTTGATTGAGAGAATCCAGCGCTTTATCCAGATCCGCATGATGTTTCACAATTTTTGGCGGTTCGGCAAATAAATCATCGGTGATTTGATGTGGTTCAAATAATTCTCCAAAATCAACGGCAACTTTGCGCAACCGAAACGGTCGCACGCGCGTTATAATATCACTCCATAACGCATCACATGTGGTGAGAATGGTGAAATTATCTTGGGTGGGTGATATTTTGATCGCGGCATCCGCATATTCATGATCGGTTGTTTTGATAGATACGTGAATGGTGGATGTGAATAATCCCAAACGGCGTAAACGGGATGCGGCCTTTATCACTAAACGACGTAATACCAACCGCGCCACATCGGGCCCGCGATGTTCGGGATCAAGAATGCGTGAATGCCCAATAACAGATCGATGTGTTTCGCGGTCAGGCACATCATATCCATGTAATTTGTACCATAATTTTTCGCCCTCGACACTGCCCCACACCGCGCGCGCTTGTTTGGGTGACAGGTGATAAAAATGAATGGGGGAATAGATACGTGATTTATTTAAACGCGCCTGCATGCGTACATTTATGCCTGGTAAATCAGTCAATTTTAATGATTCGAGCACGCTTTCAATATGATGCGGTTCGATGATAATTAATCCATCTGGTTTTTGCATATCGGTTGCAATTTTGGCGAGATATTGATTGGGCGCAATGCCAATAGATGCCGTGATATAATCACCTACATTTTGTTTTAAACCATTTTTGAGTGCGCGGGAAATATTTAAAACAGAATCTCTGTTTTGTTTATTGGGCGGCAAGCGCGATGATAATTCATCAATCGACCAGACTTTGTTGATCGGCACATGTTTAATCACTTCATCTAAAATTTTGTGGTGATACTCAACATAGAGATCGTGTTTCGCGAGCACGCAAATCAGATCAGGGCACATACGTTTCGCATCATAAATTTTTGTGCCTGTTTTAATACCGCATCGTTTGGCCTCAATCGATGCCGCAATGGCGCATGTGCCATCGGCCATCATGGGGACGACGGCAATGGGTTTATGGCGCAGGGCGGGGTTGCGGTCTTGTTCACAGCTTGCAAAGAAACTGTTCAGATCAAGATATAACCATTTGAGGGTGGAAACAGGTTCAAAGATTGCCATGGGGAATTATGTCCCAAAGAATGGAACAAAACAAGAACAAAATAGGGATGGGCTTATTGAAACCGTTTGGTGGCGGCTTCGATTGCTTTATCAAATAAAGCCTGTAATTCATTGTTTTGCATTAAAATTTGTAAGGCCGCTTCGGTGGTGCCGCCTTTGCTGGTGACATTTTCACGAAGCTCTGTCGCGGTGGTATTAGGTTCTGATTGTGCGAGCAACGCCGACCCGATCATGGTCTTGCGCGCAAGTTCCATGGCGATGGCGGGGGGCAGACCTTGTTTCACGCCTGCGGCGGATAATACTTCAATCACATAAAATAAATAGGCGGGGCCAGAACCACTTAACGCCGTAACAGCATTCATTAAATTCTCATCGTCCAATGACACAACATCGCCGAGTGGCGTTAAAAGTGATGAAACAATTTGCGTTTGTTCATTGCTGGCGCGCGCGTTTTTACTAATAACAGTAATGCCCGCACCTATCATCGCGGGTGTATTTGGCATGGCACGGAATATCGCGCCCGTGTGGTTTAATAATGTTTCTATTTTTGAAATTGTTACACCTGCCATAATGGATAATATCAATGTTGATGGTGTTATATGTGATTGCAAAGTGGGTAATATTTCATCGGCTTGTTGTGGTTTGATGGCGAGCACAACAATATCAAATGGTGTTGAAACGCTTGATACATCAATATGATTTGCATGTGCGGGATCAGAGATGGACATATTCTGCAGACCAGATTTTTGCCATCCCGTCAACATGGCTGAACCCATACGGCCACATCCCACCAATAAAATTGATTGCTGTGATAAATTTAATTGCATTATCAATTATATTGACCGATGGCAGGCATCATGGCAAAAAATAAATCTTCGGATGTTGCCATTTCAGAATGCGATAATGTCATAAATGTGGCGTAATGTTTGTCACACATATTGGCGGCGATATCGATCATGTCAGAAATATAATTTAACGCATAAGATGCATCATCATCACGCAATAATTGTGTGTGGCGATATGTTGGAATGTTATTTTCAAATGGCAGATCAAAATGACCAATCCATGATGACGTGTTGATGTCGGTGACAATCTTCATGGCTTTTTCAGTATTGGCTTCGGTCACTTGTACATCCATTTGTGAGCAAAATTGCATCGCGCCTAATTCACCATTCCATACGAAGATCATGCGATATGTGCCAAAACGACCATGATATTCAATGAATAATTCATCATCGGTCATGCGTTGGAATGATAAATCTTTCCCGCGTAAAAATTCTTCGACACCATCGAGAGGGTGATCGGAATCAAGTTCATTATAATCGTCAATGACGCGCAACGTATTTGGCATGATTATTTTTTCTTTTTCTTCGGTGTTGTTTTTGCTTTTACTGTCTTTGTAGCTTTTGTTGACGCAGATTTTGCTTTTACTTGTGGAGATTTTTTACCTTCCAATGTATCAAGGCGTTTTTTCATCTCTTCTTGTTCCAAACGCAATTTGGAAACCATCGCCATTAAGCGATCTAATTCTTGACGTTCGGCCAAATCCATCTTGCCTGCGACATCGCCTAAATGTGATGTTACATCTGATTTGATTTGTTTGTGCACGGTTGAAATTAAACTCACCGCGCCGCCTGCAACGCGCGCCAAATCATCAAAAAGGCGATTTTCATTAGCCATGGGATTTTCCCTTAAATATCAAAAATTTTGCTTGAAGAGATATAAATACAGGAATGAAACCCCTTTGAGCAAGAATTTCCCTTGTGTTTTCCACCGCTCTTCTTATTGTAATAATGTTTCAAAGTGAGGAGTTTCCTATGTTTGTAATCACAGGTGGGGCTGGGTTTATCGGCTCAAACATTGCGGCAGAGATCGAAGCGCAAAAATTAGGTGATATTGCCATATGTGATGTGCTGGGCACAGATGATAAATGGCGCAATATTTCCAAACGCGCGCTCCGTGATATTATTCATCCAACAAAATTATTTGATTATTTAAATGAACAGGGCGGCAAGTGCATTGATGGTATCATTCATATGGGTGCGATTTCAGCAACCACTGAAAAAGATGCCGATAAAATTGTCGAAAATAATTTTATGTTATCGCGCCGTTTATGGACATGGTGCACAAACAATAATGTGCCATTGATTTATGCTTCATCGGCGGCAACATATGGTGACGGCAATGATGGGTTTGATGATCAAGATAATCCTGAATTTTTAGCAAAGCTTCGCCCGTTAAACCCTTATGGCTGGTCAAAACATGCTTTTGATCGCGTGGTATCCGATAATATCTATGGATCAAAACGCGAAGGGGCACCACCGCAATGGGCAGGTTTAAAATTCTTTAATGTTTATGGGCCGAATGAATATCATAAGGGCGATCAAATGAGCGTGATTTGTAAGCTTTATCCGCAAGTTATGGCGGGAGCTTCGGCACGTTTGTTTAAATCACATAATCCCAATTACGAAGATGGTGGCCAATTACGTGATTTTATTTATGTGCAAGATTGCGTTGATGTTGTGATCTGGCTGTTAAAGAATAAAAACGTGTCGGGACTTTTTAATGTTGGCACAGGCAAAGCACGCAGTTTCAAAGATTTAGCAACGTCAACTTTTGCGGCGGCGAAATTGGTACCAAAAATTCATTACATGGATATGCCCGAAGAGTTACGCGGGAAATATCAATATTTCACCGAAGCAAACATGGATAAATTACGAGCGGTTGGATTTGATCAACAAATGACATCACTCGAAGATGGCGTGCGTGAATATGTTGAAAAATATATGTCACAATCTGACCCATATCGGTAATTCACATCATGGCCATTCCGTTTCCACAAATTGATCCTGTTGCTTTTTCCGTTGGGCCTTTATCCATTCATTGGTACGCGCTTGCGTATCTTGCGGGGTTTTTGGGCGGATGGGCGTTGGCACGTTATTTTATTGGTTTGGATTTAAAACGTAACGCCGAATATCGTCCTAACAAAGATGATATTGATGATTTTATTTCATGGGCGATTTTATCAATTTTGGTTGGTGGGCGTGTGGGATATGTATTGTTTTATAACTTGCCCGTTTATATGGACAACCCCATTGAGGCATTAAAATTATGGCATGGCGGTATGGCATGGCATGGTGCATTAATCGGCGTTGTGATTGTGACGATTACCTATGCACTTAAGAAAAAAATTCCTGTGTTTCGTTTAACCGATATTTTTGCGGTATGTGCACCGATAGGTTTTTTCTTTGGCCGTTTGGCAAATTTTATAAATGGCGAATTATATGGGCGCGCGACAGATGTGGCATGGGCAGTTGAATTTCCGCGTGCAAATTTTGAACCGCGCCACCCCAGCCAATTATACCAAGCGGGATTAGAGGGCTTAACATTATTCCTTATTTTATTGGCGTTAATGCATGTGCGATCAATACGTGCGCGTGCAGGAATTGTATCGGCGGCGTTTTTATTCTTTTATGCTATTTTCCGTTTCGGCGTTGAATTTTTCCGTGAACCAGATGCGCAATTAGGTTTCATTGCCATGAATTTATCAATGGGACAAATTTTATGTGTTCCTATGGTGATTGGCTCTATCATTGTATTATTGATTGCAAAACGTAGCTGGAAAAACAGTGTCCAATAAATTATTAAACATTATCAAGCAACATATCCAAACATCAGGGCCGATGGATGTGGCAACATTTATGGATTATTGTTTAACGCATCCTGAGTATGGATATTATACTTCAAAGAAAGAATCTGGGCGCGATCCGTTTGGCGTGACGGGTGATTTTGTAACGGCACCCGAAATTTCCCAATTATTTGGTGAAATGGTGGGTGTATTTATACGCAATTTTTATGAACAAATGGACTCTCCGCCAGATATTCATCTGGTGGAATGCGGGGCAGGGCGGGGCACAATGATGCGTGATATATTGCGCGTGATTTCGCCGCACATAAATGTATCAATTCATATTATCGAAGTATCAAGAACATTGCGCGAAATTCAAAAACAAACAATCGGGCGTGATGATATTTCATGGCATGATAATTTTGAAACCATTCCACATGATGCACCATTAATTGTGGTGGGAAATGAATTTCTTGATGCGATTCCTATTCATCAAGCCATCAATGTAAATGACAATTGGTTCGAACATTGCATTGGTTTAGTGAATGATGAACTAAATTTTGTACAAGGCGCACCATTAATAGCAAAAAATTTACCTGATCCGCGCGGGCGTAAAATTTATGAATTTTCACCACGCCGTGAATCTATTCATCTTAATATTTGTGAGCGCATAAAATCGCAAAAAGGCCTGTTATTATGGATTGATTACGGGTTTGAACATGGTGAGAATAAAGCGAGTCTGCAGGCGATAAAGGCGCACAAGCATGTTGATGTTTTATATGATTTGGGTATGTGTGATTTAACATCTTTGGTTGATTTTGAATCATTAGTAGATGTGACTCCCGATGGTTTGGTTATATCGGACATTGCAACCCAGTCTGAATTTTTAAAATATTGCGGCATTGATGTACGGTGTAAGAATTTGTGTAAACAAAACCCTCAAGATTCTGATACAATCTTATCGGGATATCATCGCCTGATTGATCATGATCAAATGGGAAGTTTGTTTAAAGTTTTAGCGGTGAGCAAAATATGACGATATATTTAACTGATAAAAATTTTGATGAAATAGGAATTTCTTATGGTTTCTTTGGTCGCAGGGGTGGCGTCAGCACAGGCATTTATTCATCATTAAATGTTGGGTTGGGTTCGGGTGATGATCGTGATGCGGTCTTACAAAATCGTGAAATAATCAAGCAATCATTGGGTTTAAGCAACTTATCTAATCTTTATCAAATTCATTCGAATATCTGTCATGTGATTGATGCACCGTTAGAAAATGTGCTTGAGGGTGATGCGTTGGTGACATCAACGCCGCGTGTTGCAATCGGCGTGTTGACGGCAGATTGTGGGCCTGTTTTATTTCATGGTAAAACATCATCTGGTAAAAAAGTGATTGGCGCCGCGCATGCGGGATGGGGCGGGGCTGTCAAAGGAATTTTAGAGAATACAATTGAGAAAATGATGAATAAGGGCGCAGAATTATTATCCATTAACGCGATGATTGGCCCTTGCATTGGCGCGCAAAGTTATGAAGTGTCACCCGAATTTTTAAATCCTTTTTTGGCGCACAATGAACGAGCTATAAAATTTTTTACAGCGAAGAGTGATAAATTTTTATTTGATTTGCCATCCTATATTGAATTTCGATTGAATAACGTAGGCATAAAAAATGTGATAAAATCAGACAAAGATACCTATGCTTTGGCGGATGATTATTTCAGTTATCGCCGTAAAACTCATCTGCAGGAGCCTGATTATGGACGGCAAATATCGTTAATTTGTATAGATTAAAGAGGTTTTTACTCTCCCCTTGATTTCCCCATAAAAATTTGGTGTATTCGGGCTAATCTCATGTAAAAAACGGCGGAGTATTCTTATGAAATTGATTGCAGGCAATTCAAATCTTCCTTTAGCGCAAGCGATGGCCGATTATCTTGAAATGCCTCTGACGCAATCATCCATGCGCAAATTTAATGACATGGAAGTCTATGTTGAAATCATGGAGAATATTCGCGGTGAAGATGTGTTTCTGGTGCAGTCAACCTGTTATCCCGCCAATGACAACTTAATGGAATTATTGATAGCGCTTGATGCGCTTCGTCGTTCATCGGCGCGCCGTATCACTGCGGTTATTCCTTATTTTGGTTATGCGCGCCAAGATCGCAAAACAGCGCCGCGTTCACCCATCACAGCAAAATTAGTTGCCAATTTGATTACCAAGGCAGGGGCGGGGCGTGTTTTGACTATGGATTTGCATGCGGGGCAGATCCAAGGTTTCTTTGATATTCCAACCGATAATTTATTTACGGCGCCTGTTTTAATTCCCCACATGGAAAAACATTACGCAAATAAAGAATTAGTAATTGTATCACCTGATGTTGGTGGTGTCGTGCGTGCACGATCATACGCGAAACGTTTAAATGCAGATTTAGCAATTATTGATAAGCGTCGTGAAAAAGCAGGTGTTTCAGAAGTTATGAATATCATCGGTGATGTAAAAGGTAAAACCTGTATCTTGGTTGACGATATTGCCGACAGTGCAGGCACATTGTGTAATGCCGCGATTGCCTTGATGGATCAAGGTGCAGATTCAGTTTCAGCTTATGTCGCGCATGGCGTGTTATCAAATGGTGCGGTTGATCGTGTGGCGGCATCACCCCTTGAGCGTTTGGTTATAACCGATTCTATTCCTGCAACAGATGCGGTGAGGGCATCCCGCAATATTGAACAAATTACTGTGGCCCCCTTGATTGCTGAGGCGGTGAAACGCATAGCTGAAGATCGTTCAATTTCCGCACTTTTTGATTAATTTTACATTATGTATTTTGTATGATACCCTCTTTTTAGTTATTTAAGAGGAAATCATCATATGTCTGCTTTAAGTTCTCTTGTTTTCCCAATTGTGCTAGGTGTGTCTGCGCCATCTGGCCCTCCTGCTGAGGAAATCAATAGACAGAGCATTGCCATTACTGAACCTGTGCAAGTTCAGATACGACCAACGGAATCTAAATATCTTTTACCTCGCATGGATGATTTTCCAAGGGAATACTTAAATCCTGTCCGTGGATCAGAACTTGAGAGTACAAATGCCTATCAAAGATCATATACATGGAATTACGAAATTATGGGTGAGGCTTTAAATGGCTATAGCCTAAAGCGTGCCTATAATGATGCTGTTGGATTACGATCACGTTATGTAGAAATTGGTGTGGCGCGTCCCATGGGCGATAGTAATTTTACCGCACGTATTGCTGGTGCGCGTGCGTCTGGTCAAAGCGGGCCGAGAGAACTTGGATTCGGCGTTGTCGGATCAATTTGCCTTAAAATAGAATTTTAAGGCTGGTCTTTTATTCTTTTGTGCCGATTTTCTATTGCATTTATCGTAACACATACTCTATAACCACCATGAACCAACACCCCTGGAGGTTGGTTTACATAATTTATTTTAACGTAAAAGGAAATCGCTATGTCGAAAAAATATGCATTAGCGGCCACAGTACGTTCCGAGGCTGGTAAAGGGGTCGCTCGGAAATTGCGCCGCGAAAATAGAATCCCTGCTGTTATCTATGGTGATAACAAAGCTCCTGTGATGATCTCATTACCGATCAAAGAAATCACCTTGGAGCATTTAAAAGGCCACATCCTCACCAATTTGTGTGAATTGGATGTTGATGGGAAAACACAATTGACCATCGTACGTGATGTTCAATTGCATCCCGTCACAGATAAAATCGAAAGCGCCGATTTCTTGCGCGTCGGTCCAAACACAAAAGTGAAACTTGATGTCCCTGTGCACTTCTTAAACGAAGAAAAATGTCCAGGTATTAAAAACAAAGGCGTGTTGAATATTGTTCACCACTCTATTGAAATCTTGTGCCCAGTCACTGAAATTCCTGAAGACATCAAAATTGATTTGATCAATTTGGATCTCGGCCAATCAATCAAGATTTCAGCGGTTCAATTGCCAAAAGGTGCAACACCAGTATCACGTGAGAAAGATTTCACAGTTGTGAATTTGACATCACCAAGCGAATATACTGAAAACGAAATCGTGGCTCCGAAATCGGATGCAGAAATCGCAGCAGCGAAAGCGGCGGCGGCTCCGAAAGCGCCAGCCAAGAAAAAATAATCGTATCAAAGATACAGAAAAAGGGGCGGAGTTCATTGGACTTCGCCCTTTTTTATTGTAATCTCATGTCATGTTTTTATTTGTTGGTTTAGGCAATCCTGGGAAGGAATATGAACGCAACCGCCATAACGTTGGTTTTATGGTGGCGGATGAAATTGCGCGCGCCTATAACTTTCCTGATTTTAAAAAGAAATATTCAGGTGATTATGCCGAAGGACAAATTGCAGGACAAAAAGTTGCCATTTTAAAACCGCAAACATTTATGAATCTATCGGGACGTTCGGTGGCTCCATGCGTCAATTTTTATAAAATACCGCTTACGCAAACATTTGTGTTTTATGATGAATTAGATTTAGAGCCATGTAAGGTACGCATCAAAACAGGCGGCGGTTCAGGCGGTCATAACGGTATTAAATCATTGGATGAATGTTTGGGTGATATAAATTATAATCGCGTGCGTATTGGCATTGGTCACCCTGGGCATAAAGACCGCGTGCATGGTTATGTGTTGGGGAATTTTACTGCAGATGAACATGAAAATGTAACAAAATTATGCGATATCATAGCCAAACATGTGCCTTTACTCTTGAAAGATCAGTCAAATGATTTTATGAGCAAGGTGCAGATGGATATGTATCCAAAACCTTTGAAAGAAGTAAAAAAGAAAGACACGATAAAAGAGGATATGGGCGATGGGATTTAATTGTGGAATTGTTGGTTTACCCAACGTTGGAAAATCAACTTTGTTTAACGCGTTAACAGCAACCGCGGCGGCGCAGGCGGCAAACTTTCCGTTTTGTACCATTGAACCCAATGTGGGACGCGTGGCTGTGCCTGACAAACGCCTTGATCAAATTGCGGCGATTGCTGCATCAAAAGCGATTTTACCAACACAATTAGAATTTGTTGATATCGCGGGTTTAGTAAAGGGCGCGGCAACTGGCGAAGGTTTGGGGAATAAATTTTTGGGCAATATCCGTACGACCGATGCGATTATCCATGTGCTTCGTTGTTTTGATGATGAGAATATCACGCACGTGGAAGGATCTGTTGATCCTATTCGTGATGCCGAAATCATTGAAACGGAATTAATGCTGGCTGATTTAGAAAGCGTCACTAAACAAATTGATAACATCGCCAAAAAAGCAAAATCAGGCGATAAAGAATTACAATCACAAATCGAATTTATGACTGTTGTGAAAAATGCATTGGATGCTGGTAATCCTGCGCGCACAGTGACTGTGCCCGATGATCTACAAAAACATTTTTTGGGTATGCAGTTATTGACATCAAAACCTGTTCTATATGTGTGCAACGTCATGGAAGATGATGCGGCAACAGGTAATGAATGGTCAAAAAAAGTTGAAGCGATGGCCAAATCACAGGGAACACAAGCCGTTGTGATTTGCGCCGAAATTGAATCACAAATTGCGCAATTAGGTACACAAGACGAAAAAGATGAATTCTTAAGTGCGATGGGTTTGACTGAACCTGGTTTAGATAAAATTATTCGTGCGGGGTATGATATTTTGGGTTTGCAAACTTATTTCACAGCAGGGCCAAAGGAAGCGCGCGCATGGACAATTCACAAAGGTGATAAAGCGCCCGCGGCGGCCGGTAAAATTCACACCGATTTTGAAAAAGGGTTTATCCGTGCCGAAGTCATCGCCTTTAACGATTTTGTGGCGTGCAAAGGTGAGCAGGGCGCAAAAGATACGGGTAAAATGCGCGTCGAGGGCAAGGAATATACCGTCAATGACGGCGATGTAATGTTATTCCGTTTTAACGTTTAATTTACTTGCTTTTGCGGTTATCTATCCCCTAAATTTAGGGAATGGAACAATTTATCTCTCAATTGATTTTGCTAATCGGCTTAATGATGGTGGCATTGGTATCGCCTGGGCCTGATTTTGTGATGACTGTCAAAAATTCAATCTTAAATTCGCGTCGTGCGGGTTTAATGACCGCGTTGGGGTTGGCGCTCGGCGTTATTATTCATGTCACATATTGTATGGTTGGTTTGGCAACTGTCATTTCAAAATCAATCTTGTTATTTAACATCATTAAATATGTTGGTGCGGGATATTTAATTTATATTGGCATTATGGCGCTTCGATCAAAAGGGTTTGATGGGGGAATCGCCGTTGAGAATGGCAACAAGCAAACAATGTCAGATTGGCAGGCCTTATCATCAGGGTTTATCACAAATTTATTTAACCCAAAGGCAACAATGTTTTTCTTGGCGATGTTTACGCAAATTGTTGATCCGCACGTGCCATTATCAATGCAATTTGTTTACGGCATAACCTGTTTTTCAATGACGTTTTTATGGTTTTCAATTGTGGCAACCATTTTGACCGTTGAAACAGTGCGATCACGTTTTTTACGCGCGGCGCAATGGATTGATCGTATCTGTGGTGCGGCGTTAATTGCTTTGGGCGTACGTTTGGCCATTACAAAGATGAATTAACCCCGCACTAACTTTGTATATTGATCACGCAATAATTTTGTAACGGGCCCAACTTTGAATTCCGTTTGATCAATTTTACCAACGCCAATAACCTCTACCGCTGTACCTGTCATAAACACTTCATCGGCGGTCTTTAAGGCATCCATAGTAATATGATCTTCAATCACGGGAATATTATTTTGCGCGCACAAATCAATGATGGTCAGGCGCGTAATGCCATTTAAAAAACAATCAGGTTTTGGTGTTTGAACCATTCCGTTTTTCACCATAAATAAATTTGCGCCCGTCCCTTCGACAGGGTATCCGCGATAATCGCACATCAATGCATCGGTATATCCCGCTTCTTCGGCGGCGTGTTTTGACATGGTGTTGATCATATACAACCCTGCGGCCTTGCTAGTGATCGGCGCCGTTTCAGGTGATGGTTTTTTCCATTTCGATGTAATGAGTGAAATGCCTTTATCTTGTAATTCGGGTGAAAAATAACTCGGCCATTCCCACGCGGCAATTGCTACGTGCGTTTTGGTTTGGCGCGCCCCGATTCCCATTTGCTGTGACCCGCGCCACGCCACGGGGCGCAAATAGGCATCGGTAAATCCGTTAGCCTTTAGGACGTCATATTTTGCTGATTCGAGTTGATCAACATCAAACGGCATCGCCATATCAATTAAGTGGGCCGAGCGGATGAATCGTTCGCTATGTTCACGGCTTTTGAAAATACGGCCATTATAGGCACGTTCACCTTCAAAAACGCTGGATCCATAGTGCAAACCATGGGTAATCACGTGGATTTTTGCCTCCCGCCATGGAAGTATATTGCCATCAAACCAAATAAAACCGTCACGGTCATCAAAAGGGATAAGAGTCATGGACAAGAGTTTATCGTAATCGTAATCTATATGGCAAGAGTGATAGGATATTGCATGGCACATAAACCACTATTTTCTGAGAGTGCAAAACCACATATTTTGGTTGTGGATGACGATGATCGTATTCGCGAATTATTGTTCCGTTATCTGTCTGACCAAGGGATGGTGGTTAACACTGCACGCGACACATCAGAGGCTGATGAAATTTTAAAAATCGGTATGTATGATTTATTAATTGTCGATGTCATGATGCCACATGAAACAGGTTTGGAATTTACCACAAGGTTTCGGAATACATTTGATACGCCCATTTTATTGTTAACCGCTTTGGGTGATACCAATGATCGAATTGCGGGTTTGGAAACAGGCGCAGATGATTATTTACCCAAACCGTTTGATCCCAAAGAATTATTATTGCGTATTAAAGCTATTTTACGCCGCAGACCAGAGGCGCAAGACATCACCACCGAGCAAAAAATCGGCCCATGGGCATATGATCCTGATTTAAAAGAATTGATTAATGGTGATGAGAAGGTGCGTTTGACATCGGTAGAAGCAAGTTTACTTGAAAATTTACTTCGTTTTGACGGAAAGATTTTTAGCCGTGAAGAATTGGCGCATTTGGCAGGATTGGAAGGTAATGACCGCACGATTGATGTGCAGGTGACACGTCTGCGCCGTAAATTGGGTGATGACAGTAAAACCCCAACTATTTTACAAACCATTCGCGGGCAGGGATATCGTCTGCGCACAAAATCAGGTGAGGTGGGTGAATAATGCCGTCATTGTTAAAGCGCTTTAATCCATTTCGATATATTAAAAATTTTTTACCGCGCAGTTTGTTTGCACGTTCATTATTAATCATCGTTGTGCCGATGATTATTTTTCAAGTACTGGTCACAACCGTTTTCGTTGACAATCATTGGCGAAAAGTCAGCTCACGTTTGGCATTTTCATTGGTGGGTGAAATTGGTGTAATGACACGCGAATTGGAACAAGGATACAGCGTTAAACGCGTATTAGAAATGGCACGTTACGGTCGTAATTATTTGGATTTGATTGTAACGGTTGAACCAAACCGTACCTTAACACCTTATATTGAAACCTCTGGCGCGTGGGAGCCATTTATCATCGAAGCTTTGAGTGATGAATTAAATAAACAAATCAACAGGCCATTTTCATTGTCATTGGGGCCTGATGATAAATGGGTGAATATTGGTATTCAAATGGAATGGGGCGTGTTCCGTATATTCGCCTTGGAACGTCGTTTGTTTTCATCATCGGCGTATATATTTCTTTTATGGATGGTGGGATCGTCCATTATTTTATTTACTATCGCCGTTGTGTTCATGCGCAATCAAATTCGCCCGATTCACAAATTAGCGGCAGTAGCCGAACGATTGGGCAAAGGGCGCGATATTGGAAATTTTAAACCCGAAGGATCACGCGAAGTGCGTGCGGCAGGACGCGCCTTTATCAACATGCAAGAACGTATTAAACGTCAGATAGAACAACGCACCACGATGCTGGCCGGGATTTCACATGATTTGAAAACGCCGTTAACACGCATGAAATTGGCATTGGCAATGTTTCCTGATAACCAAGATGCGCATGCATTAAAAGGTGATGTGGGTGATATGGAGCGCATGATTGCGTCATACCTTGATTTCGTTCGCGGTGAGGGTGAGGAGGCAAGCGCAAGTATATCACTTCGTGATTTATTATCCAAATTATCATCACAAGTTTTACGCCACGATAAAATTGCGCATATCGATATGGTGCAGGATATAGATATAACTGTTCGTCCATTGGCGTTTGAGCGCGCACTGCAAAATTTTATATCGAATGCTGAACGATACGGAACAGAGTTATGGATTACTGTCGCGCGTGATGAAGATGATGTATTGATTATAATTGAAGATAATGGTGTCGGGATTGATCCCCAAAATTATGACGATGTCTTTAAACCATTTTTCCGTGTTGATTCATCACGCAACACTGCAACGGGCGGCGTTGGTTTGGGTATGACCATTGCGCGTGATATCATTCTGGCACATGGCGGTCAGGTTAAATTGGCAAAAAGCAAACATGGTGGATTAAAAGTTTCCATTACTGTGCCTGTTTAGAAAGGCATTACCACGGCGATATTATCAATCAAACGCGTTGTGCCGATTTTTGCCGCGACCAATAAACGCATTGTGCCTTTGGCTTCTATGCAATCCTCTAACGTTGATGCATTCACTAATGACACATAATCAACTTGTGAAAACCCGACAGAAAATAATGATGTTTTGATATGGTTTAATGTTTTTTGAATATCATCACCGTTAATAATTTTTGTGGTGGCTTCATTTAGTAATCGCGGAATATTTAATGCAGCTTTGCGGTCTTCTTGTGATAAATAAACGTTACGGGATGATAAAGCGAGCCCATCATCATCGCGAATAATCGGGGCAGGGATAATGGTAATCCCGTAATCAAGATCACGATTAAGTTGCTGTAATATTGCTAATTGCTGCCAATCTTTTTCCCCGAAAATGGCGTAATCAGGTTTGATCTGACCAAATAATTTGGCAACAACGGTGCATACACCATCAAAATGCCCAGGGCGCGCCGCGCCACATAATCCATCGCCCAATTTTGCGATTGAAACTTTGGTTAAAAATCCATCGGGATACATCACGTCAACGGGCGGCATCCACAATAAATCAACGCCTTCGGATTCGCAGAGCGCAATATCATCCGCTTCGGGGCGGGGATAGCGCGATAAATCTTCATGTGGGCCAAATTGTTTGGGGTTTACAAAAATAGATACTACAACCTGTGCCCCCAAAGTTTTGGCGCGTTTGATTAATGATAAATGCCCTTTATGCAATGCGCCCATTGTAGGAACGAGAGCAATAGGCATAGAGTTTGAACGCAAAGTTTTAAGGGCATTTTGCAATTCATTGGCATGCCGAATGATACGCATTTTGCGTTTTCCTAAGATTTATATTGATGGTACCAAAAGATTAGGCTGCTTTATTCTTACCAGAAGGTTTTTGTGTATCTGAGCCATCATCTGATTTTGCGCGAACAGTCTGTTTCACTTCGTTCAGTGCATTGGTCACGCGGTTATTGATGATGTCACCAGCTTCACGTGTTGATTTTTGCATCATGTCGGATACTTCGCGTGCGCTATCCATCGTTTTCTCGTATGATTTACGAATAAGTTCAGCGCCACGTGCAATTTTTTGCTCGGGCGTTGCTTCGGTGGCAATTTCACGTGCGATTTCAGTTTGGTCTTGTACAATTTGTGACAAAATCTCAGTTTGGCGTTGCGCAATTACTTGTAAGCTTTCCATGCAAACTTGCTGTGCTTCGGTAATAGCTTGAAATGTTTTACGCCCTTGCTCCATCATGGATTGCATATCCATTGGACCTTTTGGCATTGAAGGCATATTTTTCATCCAATTTTGGAAAAATGAGTTGTCGGTCATGGCGCGCTCCTGCGGTTTAAATGTGTTTATGATATGTTGCGATGCCATAGAATCGCAAAATTTAACAAAAAAAGCAAGCAAATACACCTGTATTTATATTATGGAATTTCCTGTTATTAGCCTTTCTTTAAAATCTATCAGGCATTCTAATGCCTTAAGGTTCAATTCCAATTCTAATCATATTTAAGGCTTACCAAGCAATTCACATGAGTGATGACATAGACGATACAGAAATCATTCAAAAGCCGTTTTATCGGCGTACCATTGCGCAGGTAATGGTGCTTCTGAATGGTTTGATTTTGACAGGTCTTTTGTTTTATTTCTCATCAACCTTTATTACGCGCATGGTAAAGGATGAATATGATCAGGCATTACAATCAACGCAAAAACTAGTTGTTGAAAAATTACAAAATACGGATGCATTACTTCAATCATTTCGTACAATTTTAGAAGTTTCAGATTTAAATAGTATCTCAACAGTTTTGCAAAATATTAAATCACAGCAAAAAATGCTTGATCAATTTGATCAAATTATTTGGATGCCTGTTGATAATCCTTTAAATACAATTCCGTTTAAAAATACAGTTGCGCAATCAAATTTCTATATGATTGATGTGGCCAAGCCACTGCCAACATTAATTGAGCAAATTTATCGTCATAAAATTGAACCTGTTTTTATGATTGAAGCGCGCGGCATTACCAAAAGTATTACACTACAAACCTCGCCTGAATTGCGGATAAAGCCAATACTTATTGTTTCACCTGTATTAAAATCAAATCAACCAGTGGGATATTTAATTGCATTCCTTCGTCTGGATCAAATTATCCCACTTCAATCATTACAATCGCAACAAGGTGTTATTAATCTATCATTACGATCAAATGATTTTAATGATGAATTTTTATCGTTTTCATCTCAAATCGCTGTCAACACACAACAGCAACTAAATAAAGATGAGGTGATTAAATTTGCAGGCTCAGAACTTTCATTAAAGTATGTGCTCGATAAAGGGAATAAAAACTTTATGCTTGAAATTATGCCATGGGTAATTTTATTCTCTGGCCTTACCATTACAGCAATTATGTTTTTATATATCACAAATAACATGATGAAGTCGGCTGAGTTAAAAACAATCAATAATATGCTCAGCGATAAAAATGAGGCTTTGAATGCTCAGGTTCGTGAACGTGAACGCTTAAACCAGAATTTAAGAAAATCAGAGCGTGAACATCGTGCTATTATTAACGGTATTACTGATATTATTTTTGAAGTCGATCCCGATGGAAAAATTCTATTCTTAAATGACTCATGGGCAAAAATTACAGGTCTTGAGCGTGCCGCGAGTATCGGTCAAAACTTATTTGACATGATTCATGGTGCAGACCAACAAGAGCAAAAACAAAATATGATGGCGCTAGTACGTGGTCAGAAACAGGCGTTTCGTGTACCAACAAGATTAAAAACATCAAACGATAAATGGCGGTCAGTTGAAATGGCATTTTCAATGTTACGCCAAGATGAAAGTCGTAATTTACGTGTGGTAGGTTCATTTACTGATATTGAAGAACGCCAGAAAGCACAACAAGCATTATTGGATGCAGAACGTAAATATCGTACCATTTGGGAAAATGCAGCAGGCGGTATTTATCAATTATCAACCGAAGGTAATTTCTTATCTGCCAACCCATCTATGGCGCGTATTTTGGGATATAATGATATTGATCATTTAATGACAACATTGCAAAATGCACATCAAGATTTGTTTGTACAAAAAAATGAACGTGTTCAATTTTTGCGTAATTTAAAACCAAATAGCGACCCACAAATTTATGAAGCTGAAGTTTATCGTTTTGATCGTAGTAAAATTTGGGTTCGTGAAAATGTGCGTGCCGCGGCCGATACGCATGGAAATGTTTTATATTTTGAAGGAAGTATGGAAGATATTACAGCGCGGAAGGAGGCCGAAATTCGTTTAAGTGAAGCCAAAATCCAATCGGATTCCGCTAACCGCGCGAAGACAGAATTTTTGGCAAATATGTCGCATGAATTGCGTACGCCATTAAATTCGATTATTGGCTTTTCAGAGATCATAAAAAATCAATCCTTTGGGCCAATTCAGCCTTCACAATATTTAGAATATGCGAGTGATATTTATTCAAGTGGTAAAAATTTATTATCTATCATCAATCAAATTTTGGATATTGCACGTATTGATGCTGGTGAGCGTGAGTTAAACGAGGCGTTAGTCAATACAAATGCGCTTATGATATCGTGCCTAGATCTATCAAAACCCCGTGCTGAGGCTGCAGGTCTATCCCTTATTGATTTAACGCCAAAAGGGTTACCAAGTTTGATTGCCGAAGAGGTTGCAGTTAAACAAATGCTGATTAATTTATTATCAAATGCGATTAAGTTTACACCACAAGGTGGTCGCGTTACTTTGAACGGTGAATTAGAAAGCTCAGGATCAATTCGTCTTTCAGTAACTGATACAGGGGTTGGTTTAAGTGATGAAGAAATTCAAAAGGCGACTTCAGCCTTTGGTGTATTGGATGGTCGTCTAGATCGTGCAACATCGGGTATTGGTATGGGATTAAGTTTGGTTAATGCGTTGCTTAAGTTACATGGCGGTAAACTTGAAATTTTTTCACAAAAAGGGATTGGTACAACCGCATCATTAATATTCCCACCATCACGCGTACAACGTTAAATATCCATTTCATATAAATAGTCGTTTATTTCCTCAGAAGACATGCTGAGCGCTTTTTGGCATTCATTATACCCAAATCCCTGTCGTGCTAAATTTGCTAATAATTTTTCATGATTAACTGGTTTATTTGAAAATGCGCCCAGACGTTTGCGCTTGATATGTTTTAGTAATTGAAGAAGATCATCAATAGAATTATCAGGTGATAAAAAATTTGAAATTCCTTTTTCATTCAATTTTTGTGCAATCTTACGAGATGAGAAGCCTTTATCTTTCATACCCTTGATATAACTTTGGCTATAATTCTGATCATTTAAATACCCCAGGCGCGTAAAATCAGAAATAACAGCATCAAGCCATTCTTGCGCGTCATGAAGGGTGGGATGTTCATGGTGCTTAATCGATTTTGTAATTTTATTCATCATGACTATTTGAAATTTATGCGTTGTCGCATTATATCTTCCTAAATAGTAAAGGCCAGCATTGCGCAGATAATCAGGTGTGATTTTCCGCGGAATTTTAGGGGTGCGAGGCTGTGATGATCGTGTGGTTTCGGTGTTTTGGGGCTTGGCTTTCATATGTATCCTATGCTAACAATTTTACTCAGATGTAGAAAGAAAAACCATGCTCGAAGCTCGTAAAATTCCTTGGATAAATACTATTGGGTTGATCACTCTTATTCAACGTGAAATTCGCCGTTTCTTAAACGTGTATATGCAAACAGTTGTGGCGCCTTTGGTAACTTTATTTTTGTATTTTATTGTTTTTTCAATTGCCTTGGGCGGCGGTGCTGAGGGGCGCCAAATTTTGGGTGTGCAGTATATGCATTTTCTCGCGCCTGGATTATTGATGATGACCATGGCGCAAAATGCTTTTTCAAACTCATCATCATCACTGATTATCGCGAAAGTTCAAGGGAATATCGTTGACCTCTTAATGCCGCCATTAGCCTCATGGGAAATTTTGGTTGGTCTGATCGTTGGTGCAGTATTCCGCGGAATGTTGATCGGCATTATTGGCGCGTTAATTTTATCATTATTTGTGGGTGTACCTGTTCACAATATAGGCACAATTATTTTATTCGCATTGATGGGCAATATTATGATGGCATCATTGGGAATCGTTGGTGGCCTCTGGGCTGAAAAATTTGATCATTTGGCAACGATCGCAAATTTTGTGATCACGCCGATGACATTTTTGGCGGGTACGTTTTATGCGTTAACGGCATTGCCGCCCGTATGGCAAAAAATTGCCTTGTTTAATCCATTTTTCTATATGATTGATGGTTTTCGTTCTGGATTCATTGGCGTTGCCGAAGCGCCATTATTGTTTGGCACATTATTAATGGCTTGCTTTAGTGTTGTTTTGGTTGCTATCGCCGCTATACTTTTAAAAACAGGATATAAAATTAAATCATGAGTGATGATGAACAAATTGCCGAGATAGTGGCATTCCCGTTACCTGATGATAGCCATGTTTTAACATTCCATTTGGATGAAGCCAATTTGCGCGGGCGCATCGTCCGCCTTGGGTCTGTACTGAATGACATTCTTGATCCACAAGATTACCCACCATGCGTTGAACGTTTAGTTGTAGAAGCGATCTTATTGACTGTGATGTTATCATCCATGTTGAAATATGAAGGT
>JBIICJ010000105.1:0-3012 GCA_044238965.1 Micavibrio sp.
AGGTATTAGTTGACTAGAATCTTTTACGCAGGCCTTACGCTTCATTGCCGACATCAATAAATCACCTATCTGACCCACATAACCCATCATTAGTGAAAGAATGATTAAGAATGGCAATTGTGAAATAGTTGGATTTAATGTGTTGGGAATAAGATGCGTTAAATATGGCGCGGCGTATAATGAAATTGTAAATATAAATGATGATCCGATCATAGCGCCTATCATCCCCGACCAAGTTTTCTTGGGGCTAATGGTGGGTGACATTAACGCACCGCCAATTTTTTTACCAAAGATATAGGCGCCCGTATCACTTCCCCAAATCATAAACATGCAAACCAATGTCAAGTAAACGCCATTCTCAATAAATAATCGTAAATATTCAAATTGAAGATATGAGATAGAAAAATAAACCAACCCTAATAACAGATAAAATAATGATCGGTTGCTGTTACGTGTTAATTGCACCCATTCGGCGCAGGTTAATCCAAATGCAACGGCAACAAATAAAGCAAAAAACCATCCGCCCGAGATAATTGCAGCCATGACAACAGGAATTAAAACCAGTGATGAGAGAATGCGCAAAAACAATGTGTTTGATAATAAATACATGTTTATGCCTTTTGCGCTGATGTTTGAATTGCGCCAAAGCGGCGTTCGCGTTTTTGATATATCTTTAACGCATTCATAAAATCTTCACGGACAAAATCAGGCCATAATGTATCGGTAAACACATATTCAGTATAAGCACATGACCATATTAGAAAATTTGAAATGCGTTGTTCGCCGCTGGTACGGATCAATAAATCAGGATCGGGTAATTCATGAGTCCATAAAGATTGTTCAAAAATGTGATTAATATCATCATGCGATAAAGAATTATTTTGTGAGGCCGCAACGGTTTTCTGCACTGCGTTTAAAATATCTTGGCGACCACCATAATTAAGAGCGATAGTAAGGTTTAATTTTTGATTATCTTTGGTAATCATTTCTGTATTTGAAATCATATCAATGATATCTGAATCAAATTTACTGCGATCGCCAATAACGCGAAGACGAATTTCATTTTTATGAAGAGATGCCGTTTCTGATTTTAAGTACATACGTAATAAACGCATTAATTCAGAGATTTCATCTTGTGGTCTGTTCCAATTTTCCGTTGAAAAACCAAATAATGTTAAATAGCGAACGCCAAATTCATTTGCATACTCAATGGCGCGTTTAACGGCTTCGATACCTTTTTGATGACCTGCCGTACGTGGCAGATTACGTGCCTTTGCCCAACGACCATTCCCATCCATGATAATGGCCACATGTTGTGGAATATGTGATGGGTCTTTAGGCAATTGATTATACTTTCATTACGTCAGCTTCTTTTTGTGCCAACATCTCATCAATTTTTTTTGTAAAGAAATCAGTTTGTTTTTGGACTTCTTCTGATTGACGTTTTGCATCATCTTCAGAAATTAATTTATCTTTTTCCATTTTTTTAATTCCGTCCATACCATCACGGCGAATGTTGCGAACGGCCACGCGTGCAGCTTCGGCATATTTACCAGCAACTTTTTGCAATTCCGTACGGCGTTCGGTGGTGAGTTCTGGTACTGGCACGCGGATCATTGATCCCTCACCTTGTGGGTTTAACCCTAATCCCGCATCACGAATGGCTTTTTCAACTGATTTTGTCTGTGATGAATCCCATACCTGTACGGTTAATAAACGCGCCTCTGGCACTGACACTGTTGCCACCTGATTTAATGGCATTTTTGATCCATACACATCAACCATGACTGGCTCAAGCATATTGGCAGAAGCACGACCTGTGCGCAGTCCCACAAATTCTTTTTCAAGATTATCCAATGCGCCTTGCATACGTTGTTTTAATTCATTCGTATTAAAAGACATGGTCTTTCCCCTTATAATGTTTCAATTATTTTTCATCAGTAATTAATGTGTATTGGCCTTCACCACGCATAACTTTAGCAAAATTACCAGGCTCACGAATAGAAAATACCATCACAGGAATTTTATTTTCACGCGCCAATGATACGGCGGTGGCATCCATCACACGCAAATCTTTGGTTAAAATATCCATGTATGATACGCGATCAAATTTCTTTGCGCTCGGATCTTTAAACGGATCGGCGGTATAAATACCATCAACTTTTGTGCCTTTGGCAATTAAATCACAATTCATTTCTGATGCACGTAAAGACGCACCAGTATCAGACGTGAAATACGGGTTGCCTGTGCCTGCGGCAAAAATAACAACGCGGCCTTTTTCCATGTGGCGCATCGCGCGACGACGGATATAAGGTTCACAAATTTGATCCATATTAATCGCTGATTGGACGCGTGTTTTGATGCCTGCATTTTCAAGTGCGTTTTGCAATGACAGCGCATTGATGACGATACCCAGCATGCCCATGTGATCAGCAGTTGTACGATCCATGCCTGCATTTGCACCCGCAACGCCGCGGAAAATATTTCCTGCGCCAACAACGATACAAACTTGAATGCCCATATTGACGACTTCTTTTACATCTTGTGCAAGGCGCGCAACGGTATCAGGGTCAAGGCCAAATTCGCGTGGCCCCATTAATACTTCGCCCGACATTTTGAGCAAAACACGTTTAAAGCGGGGTTCGGATTTCGATGATGAAGCAACAGAAGAGGTCATGATGAGAACCTTTTGATAATGGTTTCTTTTTTGAAAATCATTCGGCACAGATTTTGCGCCGAATGATAAAACTTTAGATCAAAGTCCGTGACGGACGTTTGAATGTAAACTAAGCGCCAACAGCCGCCGCAACTTCTGCTGCGAAATCTGTTTCTTCTTTTTCGATACCTTCGCCGAGGTTAAAGCGAACGAATGCTGCGATTTTCACAGGTGCGCCCACTTCTTTGGCTGTGGCTTCAAGAAGAGCCGAAATTTTTGTCTCGCCATCCATGATGAATGTTTGTTCTAATAAACAAACTTCTTCATAATATTTGCGCATACGACCTTCGAGCATT
>JBIICJ010000111.1:0-2963 GCA_044238965.1 Micavibrio sp.
CTATGGCGAGTCGCCTTGTTGATCTGGAAGCCGCCGTCGCTGTTCTGGTGAGAGCGCTTCGCTGTTCTGCAAGACCTCGGCCACTGGCTCGGCAGATCGGCGTTTCTAGGCGTACCGCACGCTACGCGCCGAAAACGCCGTCATTCTGCAGAAAGTCGCAGTAAATACGCTGTATTTTTCAAACGGGCCTGCAGAGACGAGTTCGCAGTGGACTGCACCCACCGCCATTTAGCCCTTGGGCAAATTTCTCTCTTCGGTGATCGAACGGCGAAAATCCGCAGTTAATCCGGGCTTTTTGGCGTGAGGCTGTTGACTGACCTATCCGAGTTCAGACCGGAAATTGCTTCTCTCCGCCCAACATTCTACGAACCTCATGACTTTGTGAATTCAGTACGGGCTTTGTAAGCCTATGAAATGAAGTGCAAAAGCGTCCGGACAATTCCTGCACTTTGGTTGCGACACGCGCCTACAAGCAGGGACTGCCTGCGAATTGCACGTCTCTACAGTGTACTTGCCCGCAAGCTGTACGGCATCGACCCGGAAGCCTATCTCCGCTCGATCCTCGCCATTATCGCAGATCATCCCATCAACCGCGTCGCCGGACTCCTGCCGTAGAATCTGGCAGCAGAACATAAGGACCCTCAAGCCACGTACATCACCGCACGCTTACCCCGATCTGCCGCACAGCTGCAGTCACCGGCGTCCCTTATGAAACAAGGAGATCGACCTGCCGCAGTTTGGTGACGATCTCTTCAGCCTCGGTCAAGCCCGAGAGGCGGTCGCCGAGTGGGTCGAGGACTACAACACCGAGAGGCCGCACTCGTCGCTGCCCCACGCGACACCCGTGGCTTGCGCCGTGAAGTTCACTGCAACAGGCAGGGACGCTAGGCCCCTCCGGCGCTCCGCATGCCAAGTTGTTGTTTAACCCGCCCGACCGGGCAGACAACAGGACAAGGTTCTAAAAGCTTCTGGATGAAAGTCTAGTGGAAGGCCAGAACTTTGATAATCTGATGCACTCCAGCCTGTGTGTGATCGGCGAATTGCAGATGAATGCCTAATCCCCAAAAAACAAGGACTGATAGAGCGATGGCGAAGCGGCCAGAGAACCTTATCTATGCAAGGGCGGAACAACCGCCGCTAAGACATGTCCTGCCGCTGGGCTTCCAGCATGCCGCTCTAGCCATGGTTTATCTCATCAACGCAGTTGTGATCGCCAGGGCGGCAGGATTCTCGCACGACCAGCTTGAACTGATGTTGTCGGCGTCACTGTTGTGCTGCGGGTTGGGGGCGATTCTTCAAGGTGGGTTTCCACGCATTTCCGGAGGTCTGCTGATCATACCTATCGCCTCACCCATCCTTATAGCTCCGCTGTCTGAAGCGGGTTTGTTAGGTGGTGCTGGAGCAATCGCAGCGCTGGTCATCATGGGAGGCCTGATACAGATGATCATGGCGCCAATAATCTTCCGAATGAGGGCCTTCTTTACGTCAGAAGTCTGTGGTGTGGCTGTTCTGATGCTGGGAGTTTCATTGATCCGTCCGGCAGGTAACCGGTTTACCGGAATTACCGGCGAGTTTGGAAATGCCCCGATTGATGCCACGCACTTTGCCATCGCTACGCTGACACTCACTACGATCGTCGTGTCAGCCGGATGGCTAAAAGGCACGTGGCGCTTCTTCTCGATGTTACTCGGTTGCATTGTGGGTTACACGGCGGCCGCGGCCTTGGGGGGCGCTGCTGAAATATCTACAGCCGTGGCCAGCGCGTCGAACCTTTACTATCCCCGACTCGTCCTTCCTTCATGGCCTGACCCCGCCATTATTCCGGTCGTTGTGCTGTTTTCTATGATGAGCGGCGTCTACAGTATGGGCGTCATTCTTAACACCGACCGTCTTGATGATGCGGAGTGGAGCAAGCCGGAACTGCGTCAGGTCTCTCGCGGGGTCGCGGTCATGGGGTTTTCCAATGTGCTATCAGGTATTCTTGGCGGCAGCTATCTTGGCATGTCATCCACGTCGACTGCTCTGGCTTTCGCCACCGGCGTGACATCACGGCTTGTCGGTGTTGCAGCGGGCATCGTTCTCATAGCATTTAGTTTTTCGTCAAAACTGATGGCAGCCGTTATGGCAATGCCCGATCCAGTTCTTGGCGGCGTCCTGGCATTTATAGCGAGTTACCTGATTGTTTCTGGAGCACAGCTAGCATTAACTCGCATGTTGTCGCCGAGAAGAATGATAGTCATCGGAATTCCTATCTGTTTGGGAATCGCGGTCGTCGCCGTGCCTGGATTGACAGCAGGACTAACTGGCTCTGCTGCAGCGATTGCCAACTCTCCCTATATTGTTGCTGCTATACTCGTTTTGATCCTGAATGCGGCTGCCAGGATTGGTGTTACTCAGACTACGTCGAGAACATTCCTGCCGGAGGACAACTGGAATGAGCAGGTGTCTCAGTTGTTGAACCACGTTAGTGGGGCCTGGGGCTTGCAGCAAAAGTCAGTTTTGAGTGTAAAGACGGTTCTGCTCGAGGTCGAAGACCTCATCTTAACTAGTTCCGATGGTCCTATTGAGGTGATAGCAAGTTACGACGAACTGAAACTGAATTTCAAATTCATCTATTCTGGGTCACCCATAGTATTCCCAGACAAAATGCCGACGGCAGAGCAGTTGCTGGAGGAGCCAGATGGCGTTAGGCGAATGTCAGCGTGGCTGGTTCGGGGCCTCTCCAGCCGATGCACTTCCTTCAAGATAGCGGGCCGCGAAGGCCTGGCGCTTCGCTTTGACTGTTAACCTCTCTTGGGAGAAGATGGCACCTTAGCTTTAGCGTGCAAGAGCCTTTCGCAGCAAGTTGGTAACTCCTATGGCTTGCCCCAACCAGTCGAATCATCATGTCTAATGTGCCTCATTCCAGCTGCACCTGATGGTGAGGAAGATCTCCTTTCACGAGGTTCTATCCACTGTCCGGT
>JBIICJ010000173.1:0-2952 GCA_044238965.1 Micavibrio sp.
AATCTAATAACGGTTGTTATGATCTATGGAATACAGGAGGAACAAATGATGGTAAACAACCTATTATTGGTGATGCAGGAAATCAACCATCTTGGTTAATAGGACAATGGTCTCCAGATTCTAAATTAGCAAATAATAATTTTAAAGTAGACAAAGGTGTTAAAGATTTTTTTAATAATATTCTTAAGATTCCATCAAATGGCGCAATTCAATTTATAAATGGTAATATTTCACCATTGTAAAAATTCAAAAATATATTTTCTTAATCGTAAAATGATTAAGAAAAACCTTAATAATAAAATAAAGTAAAATATTTTACAATAAATTAGTTTGTTGTTCTATGTCATAATTTCTTATAAAATATAGAATGATACACACAAATGTTAGAATAAAAAGACCTATTGATATAAATAGTGTAAAATATAATCTTGAATATGCAAAACGAATGCCATATTTATAAAGTATAAACATTACAATTGAACCTATAAAACAGTATAAAGAAAGAGTTAGATATGGATTATAATCGCTAACATAAGTACCTCTCATTTTATTTGTTTTATTTGTATAATGTTCAACACTAGACGATTTTTTAACAGCCAAATCATGAAGTTCTTTAACTGTCGGAATATCTATTTTTTGTAATGCCTGATCTCCAGTTAAACCAAATGTATCATTTAGCGCATCTACGGTGCAATTAATTTTTTGAATATAAAGAGCGTTTAATTTATCTTTATTTTTATTAAAACTAGGGGCATAATTGGCATAATAATTTTTCATTACATTTAACTGATTTTGTGACATATTAGATTTTAGTGCAGCATAATATTGTTTTACAGTATTACATCCGTCAGTACTCATATCATCTAAACATTTTTGCTGAACATCAATATTTGTCTGATCTCCTTTTAAACAATCATTTAAAATATCATTAATACTCATTTATTAAAAAAGAAAAAAATTTGGTATTATATTTTTAAAATTTATAAGTTTAAAAATATGAAATATAAATATAAACATGGTACAATATTGGAAACTTGTCAACATGACAAAAAGACAGTTTATATGCCCATCAATATATTGTGATGGAACTAAATTTGATGAAATGTATTTTACACCAATAATATTGCTTTTATTATTAAAAAACGAATTTTATGGTGATAGATTAATGTTTATAGGTGATTATAGTGATACTGAAAAAGAAGTTTCACATTTTCGAACAGATGTAAATTGTAATTTATATAATTTCTTAAATGAAAATGATCATATATATGAATACAATCGTTATCGTATGACAAGAGATGCAAAATACATTATTGATTTTTTTAGCTATGACCAAGAAATGGAACCAGTACCAAAATTAAATGATTTTAAAGAGTATTTTGTTGTTAACAAAAGCAAAAAACAATATATTAGTGTTGACGAAGAATATAGTAATAAAATTATAAATTTATTAGCTTATGATAAATCTGAATATAATTGCACAGAATTAGCAACATTATGGTGCAATGATGAAATAACTTTAGAAAAAAAGATTTATGAGAATTTTGTACAGTTATAATATCTTTGCTTAAAAAGTTAGTACTTAAATACTAGACTCTTAAAAAAAGAAAAAAAAGAAAATTATTTATAATAAATGATAGATTATAAATTAATATTATTCCTAATATTTTTAATTATTATAATTGTCGCAATTGTTTTGTTAGTAAACAATTCAAATAATTCAAGTAGAACATCAAAAAAACCAAAAACGACTCTAGGAAATGTAATAGTCTCAAACCTATGTAATAATAAAGGTTATGTTGCAGATCTAGAAAATAATAGATGTCAATGCATAGATGGTTGGTCAGGACCTAAATGTGATTTTAGCGATTGTAGTTCCCAAGGTACTTTAACTAACGGAAAATGTGTTTGTAATGCTGGATATCTAGGTAATCATTGTCAATATAGTGACGTAATTACTTGTAATGGAAATGGAAAAGTAGATAATAATGGTAAATGTTATTGTAATCCAAATGCACATGGGAAATTTTGTAATAATGTTTGTTTAAATGGAGGGAAAACTATATCAGTAAATAATGTAAGTAAATGTCAATGTAAACAAGAGAAAATGTTTTTCAAAGACGAGGATGATACCAATAGTGCATATAAAATGGTTGATTTATATACAGGAAATAATTGTGAAAATGTGGTTGCAGTAAAAGATTTTCCTGATATAGAAAATATATATATGGATGAGTTGCCAAGCGATGAGGGTAATGAGAATGATTATATCCTTAAAATTTGTCCTTTTAATAAAAATGTTGAAATAACTAATATGAAAGTTAAAGGACTTGTTATTTCTAGAGATTTGGATAACACAGTAAAAGATAATAATGATTGTTATATAATTAATCCATCCTTTTATGTAAATAGTTATGTACCAGATTGTCTTGATCGTTATGCAGAATTTGGAAATATGATATCAAAATCTAGTAATGAAGATGGTGTAAGTTCAACATTTGAAGGATTATGTTCACCTGTTAAAATATCTGCATTATTAGGTCAAGATGTTACATGTACATTTGATGTTATTAGCAAAAATACAAATAAAAAAGAAAGTGGTACAGTTAGGTTTGTAACAGCTGGACTTGCTGGTAGTATGTATCCAGGTGCACCAGGAGGATTCGGAACATCAAATGTAACAGTTAATGGATTATCAAATTTTTACGTTAGAAAAGGTGTAGCGGATTCATTTTTATCAGAAGGTAGCGCATTTCAAATTCCGGTTGAAGCTATTAGAGAAATACATACTGCACATAATCCAAATGCAAGGGCTTACAATTTAATTATAGGAGAACCAATAGATACATGTTCTTGTGTAAATAAAAATTGTGGAGATGACGGTTGCGGAGGTTCATGTGGTACTTGTTCTGATGGTGTTACATGTAATAATGGAGTTTGTTGCAATAAAAA